>DAORUL010000008.1:0-28706 GCA_035433165.1 Thermomonas sp.
ACGGACGGCGGCGGGGTGGGCAGGCTGGTTTTGATAACTTGGGCGGCGGTAGTCAAGGGTGATGGCTCGATAAAGATGCCGGCAGTATACCGGCCTGTCCCCGATACAGGCCTTGACGGACGATATAGGCCGCAACCGCCGGGGGAACCCAGGACTGCCATTCGTCACCGCTGGCAATCCGCCGACGCAGCTCGGTGGACGACTCCGGGCGCAACTGCGGCAGCGGCAGCAGCGCAAACCCGCCTGCGCCCACCTCCGCCAGTGCCGTCGGTGGCAACCAGCGGCCATTGATTTGCGCCAACACCTCGGGTGCTGCGCTGCGCAGATGTTGCGCATCCAGTTGCGAACCAGGGCGTTGCACGCACAGGATGTGGGCGAAGTCGAACAATTCGCGCCAGCGGTGCCACGTGTGCAATTGCAACAGGGAATCGGCACCGATCAGCCATGCGATGGGGGCATGTGGACCCCATTCGCCGCGCAGCTCGCGCAGGGTGTCCACCGAGTAGGACGGGCCAGCGCGGTGCAACTCGCGTCGATCCAGCGCAATATCAGTCACATTGGCCAGCGCCAATGCCAGCATCGCCGCGCGCTGCTCGGCATCGGCATGGATGGTGTCCTTGTGCGGTGGGTCACCCGCCGGCAGCATCAACACCTCAGCCGCGAAAACGTCACGGGCGGCCTTGGCCACCGCCAGGTGCCCGTTGTGCACGGGGTCGAAGCTGCCGCCATAACAAATGCGCAAACGGCTCACGAGGCCAGCAAGCGCAGCGCGCCTTTGTCCGCCACCGCCAGCAGCAGGCGTTCCAATTGCTGCCACGCATCGGTCGTTTCCTGACCGAGGCGAACACGGCCTTTGGAGATGCGGTCGACACGGCCGGCGTCGCTCAGAAACTGCTGCCAGCGCTCCGGCGAATGCCGCGCCAATGCGCGCTTGTACACCGCTTGCTTCGAATCCCAGATGCGTTGCGCCTTGCATTCGGCCGCAAAATTGCGTGCCCGCGCCAATGCTGCCACCGTGCCCAATTCCTTGACCAGCATGCCCATCAACGCCTGGATGGCCTCGCCCTCAGCGCGCAGGCCGGCGATGATGCGGGCCACTTGCGCAGCCTGTCCGTTCAGCGCGGCATCGGTCAGCCGAAACACGTCGAAGCGGGCGGAATCGGCGACCAACGCATCCATCCGCTCGACATCCAGCACCTCGCCACTGCCATGCAGCAGCAGCGCCAGTTTGTCCACTTCCTGCGCTGCCGCCAGCAGATTGCCTTCCACTCGCTGCGCCAGCCGCGCGACCGCATCAGGGCTGGCTTTCAGGCCACGGCTGCGTAGCCGCGCACCCATCCAACTGACTAGCTCATGCGGTTTGACCGGCCATGCAATTGCCGCGTGCCCGGCCCTGGCAATCGCTTCACTCCATTTGCCGGCATGCGCTTTCGACCAGTCTGCGGCGATCACCAGCAACACCACATCGCCGGGTGGATTGGCGCAAAACCCCGTGATCAATTTGCTGCCGTCATTGCCGGGCTTGCCGGTGGCCAGACGCACTTCGAGCAAACGTTGGCTGGCGAACAGACTGGGCGCATGAATGCTGGCGTCCAGTGCATCCCAGTCGGCATCGCGGCCGTCCATGTCGTGCACTTCACGCTCACTGATGCCGTGCTTGCGCGCCGCCACCCGTACCGCGTCGGCCGCTTCCAGTACCAACAACGCTTCACTGCCCGCGACCAGATAGATCGGGCGCAGCGGCTCGGCGGCAAGCTGTGCGGGCAACCGGTCGGCGCTCAGTTCCATCTGTCAGCGCTCCATACGTCAACCACAGAGCCGGACTTTGCCCGGATCAGGGCACAACCACTGCTTTCGATGCCGCATCGACCCGCCGCAAAATCGCTGCGGCCATATCACGGCGCAATTCTTTCACCAGCATTTCGCGCTCGCTGGCCTTGCCGATGGAATCCACCGCCGGAGCCAGATAATCGCGCGACAACTCCACCGCCTGCTGCGGCACGGCCACGCTGCCATCGGCGCGATGCAGGCTGAAAATCACCGCGTAACGCAGCGCGTATTCCTGCGCACGGCCAGACTGGTCGTTGCTGATGGGGGTGTCGGCCCATTGCTCGGAAATCACCTGCAAGGTGGCAACACCTTCAGTGGCATCGGCCGCCGCTGCCTGCGCGCCGGCACGCTGCAGACCATCCGCCAACAGCTCGGACAGGGGACTGTAGCGATCGGCGGCCAATACCCGCACGGGGCCCAGATTGGCCGGCAGGTTGAGCGCATTGCGCAGATGGAAACCACAACCGGACAGCAAGGTTGCGGCAAGGGCGATGGCGAACAGGCGTGAGTTCATTCTTGGAAGTCTAGGCGAAAACGACAGAAAAATTGCTGCCGACCCCATTACAACGGGGTCGGAACGTGCTCTCACACCACGATATTGACGATCTTGCCCGGCACCACGATCACCTTCTTCGGGGTTTGCCCGGCCACGAAGCTGGCCACATTCGGCTCGGCCAGCGCCGCCGCCTCGACCGCTTCGCGGCTGGCATCCACGGGCATGTCGATGGTGCCGCGCAGCTTGCCGTTGACCTGCACCGCCAGCTTGACCGCATCACGCACCATGGCGGACGCATCGGCCTGCGGGAACGGCTGATCTTCCAGCAAGGTTTGCGGATGACCCAGCGTTTGCCACAACGCGTGACAAATATGCGGGGTGATCGGGTTGAGCAGCAGCACGATGGCCTCGAAGGCCTCGTGGCGCACGGCGCGACCCTGATCGCTGGTATCGGTGAACTTGGCGACGTGGTTGAGCAGCTCCATCAACGCGGCAATCGCGGTATTGAAGCTGTGCCGGCGGGCGTAATCATCCCCCACTTTCTGAATGGTTTCGTGCAACTGCCGGCGCAGGGTTTTCTGTGCGGCGTCCAGTTGTGCAACATCAACGACCGGGTGATCGGGCTGCGCGGCATGCGCGTGCACATCACGCCACAAGCGGCGCAGGAAGCGCGCCATGCCTTCCACCCCGGCATCGCTCCATTCCAGTGATTGCTCCGGCGGCGCGGCGAACATCGAGAACAGACGCACGGTATCGGCACCGTATTTGTCCACCAGTATCTGCGGGTCCACCCCGTTGTTTTTCGACTTCGACATCTTCTCGGTGCCGCCGATCAGTACCGGCAGGCCATCGATCCGCGAGGTGGCGCCGATCACGCGCATGCGCTCGTCGTGCTGCAATTCGACATCGGCGGGGTTGACCCATTCCTTCGCGCCGTGGGCGTCTTCGCGATAGAAGGTATCGGCAATCACCATGCCTTGCGTCAGCAGGCGCGTGGCCGGCTCATCGCACGTCACCAAGCCGGCATCGCGCAACAGCTTGTGATAGAAGCGGAAATACATCAGGTGCAGGATCGCGTGCTCGATGCCGCCGATGTATTGATCCACCGGCAACCAGTAATTGGCGCGTTGATCCACCATATCGGCGGCACCCGGCGAGGTGTAACGAGCGTAGTACCAGCTCGATTCCATGAAGGTGTCGAAGGTGTCGGTTTCACGCTCGGCCGCACCGCCGCAACCGGGGCACGTTGTCTTGCGCCATGCCGCGTCCGATTTGATTGGCGAATGCACATTGCCTGCGGCAAACGCATCGGCCACATCTTCCGGCAGCACCACCGGCAGCTGATCTTCCGGCACCGGCACGGCACCGCAGCTTGCGCAATAAATCACCGGAATCGGACAACCCCAATAGCGTTGCCGGCTCACGCCCCAATCGCGCAGGCGGTAGTTGATCTGGCGCTTGCCGATGCCGCCAGCCTCGAGTTTCGCCGCCAAGGCCTCGAATGCGGCATCGAAATCCATGCCGGAAAATTCACCCGAATTGATCAACCAGCCGCGTTCGGTTTGCGCGCCGTCTTCCTCGATCCGGCGCAGATATTCGCGCACCGTCGCCACTGCAGCATCGATCTCGTACACGTCCACCGGCGCGTGGCCGCCCAGCGCCACCGCCATCGGGTCGTCGTGATCGTGCAGGTGGGTATTGATTTCTTCCAGCGCATCGCGGGTGGCCGCATCGGCAATCACCGGCTTGACCGGCAAGCCGTAGGCCTTGGCAAATTCCCAATCGCGCTGGTCATGCGCCGGCACCGCCATCACCGCGCCGGTGCCGTAGCCCATCAGCACGAAGTTGGCGACATAGATCGGCACGTCTTCGCCAGTGATCGGATGGATGGCCCATTGGCCGGTGGCCATGCCGCGTTTCTCTTGCGTTTCCAGCTCCGCCTCGGACACGCCGCCCTGCTTCAAATCCGCCAGGAAGGCCGCCAGCTCAGGATGGGTTTGCGCGGCCTTGAGCGCCAGCGGATGTTCGCCGGCAATGCTGATGAAGGTCACGCCCATCAAGGTATCCGGGCGGGTGGTGAATACCGTCAACGGCGCAGCTTCGCCATCGACACGGAACTGGATTTCCAAGCCCTGACTGCGGCCAATCCAATTGCGCTGCATGGTCTTGACCGAATCCGGCCAGCCGTCCAGCGTGTTCAAGTCATCCAGCAATGCTTGTGCATAGTCGGTAATGCGCAAGAACCACTGCGGGATCTCGCGTTTTTCCACCAGTGCGCCGGTGCGCCAGCCGCGGCCGTCGATCACCTGCTCGTTGGCCAATACGGTTTGATCCACCGGGTCCCAGTTCACCACCGAATTCTTGCGATAGGCGATGCCCTTTTTCAGCAAGCGCACGAACATGCGCTGCTCGTGTGCGTAGTAATCGGGCTTGCAAGTGGCGAACTCGCGGCTCCAGTCGATGGCATAGCCCAGCGACTGCAACTGGCTGCGCATGTGTTCGATGTTGGCATACGTCCACTTGGCCGGTGCAGTCTTGTTTTTGATCGCCGCGTTCTCGGCCGGCAGGCCGAAGGCATCCCAGCCCATCGGCTGCAACACGTTGTGGCCGGTCATGCGCTTGTGGCGCGAAATCACATCGCCAATGGTGTAGTTGCGCACGTGGCCCACATGCAGCGCACCGGAGGGGTACGGCAGCATCGACAGGCAGTAGTACTTGGGCTTGGTCGAATCCTCGCGCACTTCAAACGCGCGGCTGGTGGCCCAAAACGACTGGGCAGCGGACTCGACGGTACGGGATTCGTAGGCAACGGGCTCGGACACGGCGGACAACATGCAAGATCGGATGGGGAAGCTTACCGCAGCGCAACACATGGCACACTTCCCTTTTCACAATCAGGCTGAAGCGATGCGCCGCCATACCTTGCTTGCAATCGGCCTGCTAGCCGCCACTGCCCCCGCTTTTGCCGCTGATACCGTACTGCACTGCGGCCAATTGTTTGATGCCAAGAGCGGCAAGCTGCTGGGCGAACACAGCCTGACCGTGCGCGATGGCCGCATCGCCGATGTCCACGCCGGCCCCATGCAAGCCCCGGCAGGCGCGCAAATCATTGAATTAGGCAGTTTGACCTGCCTGCCCGGGTTGATCGACACCCATACCCATTTGACATTCGAAACCAGCCCTACCGGATACAGCGACCAGTTCCGCTGGAATATCGCCGACTACGCCATCCGCTCCACCGTGTATGCGCAGCGTACCCTGCAAGCCGGCTTCACCACGGTACGCAACTTGGCCGATGGTGATGGCGAGTCGATCTCCCTACGCAATGCCATCAATGCAGGCCTGATTCCCGGCCCGCGCATCTTTACCGCCGGCACCGCGATTGGCTCCACCGGTGGCCACGCCGACGGCACCGATGGCTACCGCAAAGATTTGCAGGGCGATCCCGGCCCCAAGCAAGGCATTATCAACGGCAGCGACGATGCGTGGAAGGCCGTACGCCAACACTACAAAGACGGTGCCGACCTGATCAAAATCATGCCCTCCGGCGGCGTACTGGACGAAAGCACCAGTGCCGACAACCCGCAACTGACCCTCGATGAAGTCAAGGCCATCGTGGCTGCCGCCAAGGACTATGGGTTTACCGTGGCGGCGCATGCGCATGGCGCGGAAGGCATCCGGCGGGCAGTACTGGGGGGAGTGGACTCCATCGAACATGGCACCTTCATGGACGATGCCGACATGCTGCTGATGCGCGAACGCGGCACTTGGTTTGTGCCCACGATTATTGCCGGCAAATACGTCGAGCAAATGGCAAACACGCCAGGCTACTACCCGCCGCAAGTAGCCGCCAAAGCCAAATTGGTAGGGCCGCGCATTCAAGCCACGGCCGGCCGTGCGTACAAAGCGGGGGTGAGGATGGCGTTTGGCACCGATGCTGCGGTGTATCCGCACGGCCAAAACGCCAAAGAGTTTACCTACCTGACCGACGCGGGCATCCCGGCCGCGTATGCGCTGCAAATGGCCACCGTGAATGCCGCCGAGCTGCTCAAGCAATCGGCCAATGTAGGCAGCCTAGAGGCGGGTAAATATGCCGACGTGGTGGCCGTTTCCGGCAACCCGCTGGCCGATATCGGCGTGCTGCAGCAGGTGCAGTTTGTGATGAAGGCCGGCAAGGTGTACCGCCAAAACAACCAGGCTGCCAGCCCATGACCCTGGAATGGATGGGCTATCTGGCCGCCACCTGCACCACGCTGTCCTTCGTCCCGCAAGCCATCAAGACCATCCGCACGCGGGATACCTCGGGGATCTCGCTATGGATGTATGTGGTGTTCACGTTCGGCATTGCCTGCTGGTTTGGCTACGGCATTTTTCTGCACTCGTGGCCAATGATCGTCTCCAATGCGATCACCTTTGTCCTGGGGGCAACGATCCTGCGCCTGAAGTTGAAGTACGGCTAAGCGCAACACTTGCGTACAACCACCAACCAAACCACAGCGCAAACGCCAACCGCTGCGCCAGCCCCGCCCACGCCCCAACCGGGGCCAGCACTGCCAGCAGCGGCACCCCTACCGCTGCCAGCACACTCAGCCACATAAGCCCCCGCCGTTGCCGCAGCGCCAATGCCAGCAACAACGCGCCGGGTACAAACGCGATCCACCACAGCATCCACATCAGCACATGCAATCTGCTGGCGGCCGCATCCACGCCTTGCTGATCCAGCGGCAATACACCTTGCATGGCAAATGCCAGTGCCGACCACTGCGCCAGCGTCAATCCAATCCGCGCCAGCCAACCGGCCGCTTGCAGCGTCTTGCGCAGTCCTTGCGCCTGCACAAGCAACAGCCCCCCCGGCAACACAAATGCACCCACGTTGAACCACAGCGCCCCCGGCAACCCCATGGCCCCACGCAACGCCACTGGATGGATGCGGTGGGAGTATTCGGGCACGCCAAGATTGGCTAGCAGCAAGGCGATGGCAAACGTGGCGAATGCCAGCCACGCCCATGTCACAGTTTTGATGCTCATTGTTTGGCTTGCCACAAGAACACCTCCTCGATCCGCACACCCAGCGCATCGGCGATGCGAAAGCCCAATTCCAGCGACGGCGCATAACGCCCCGCTTCCAGCGCAATGATGGTTTGCCGCGTGACGCCACAGGCATCGGCCAGCGCCTGCTGGGTCAGCTCGCCGCGCTCGAAACGCAGGCGACGAATCTGGTTGGCAATGCGGGTGCCGGTCATTGCCTGTCACGGCGATACAGCACCGCCACAGTCAAATGCCCCACGATGTTGGCGGCAATCAGGCCCAGCAGGATCATGCCAGGGAGCACGCAATCGTTCGCCTGCAGCACAGCACGAATGGCATCGACGCACAGCACCAACGCCAACACGCCATACCAGCACGAGGCCGCGATCCGGAACCCACGATCACCCTGCGCCCGGATCCAAGTGTCACGCTCGTCCTCCATCGTCTCGCCCCGGCGCCGCTCTTCGGCAGCGGCACGCAGACGGAAGCCGTACGCCAGTGGCAAGGCGATCAGTGTTGCCAAAATCGCGATTGGCCGTCCGCTAAAAATCGAGCCGGACACCAAATACAGCGCCATGCCTGAAAACATCAGGATCATCCGCCACGCAAAGCGCTCGCCGAATGCCCGTGTGTCGCGCTCATTCTTCCCCTGCGTCCAGAACTTCATGCCTGCGCTCCACGCCGATCCCGCCAATACAACAGCGCCGCCGTCAATTGCTCGCACCACAGCCCCACCAGCAGCACCAGCATCAGCGCTTGGGCGATGAAGGGATAGCTGAAGTGCTGCAGGCGTTCGGTGTCGGAGAACCCCAGCGTCACCGCGATTGCAATCACACCTATCGCTGTCGCACAGCGCGCCCAATGGCCGGCAACCAAGGCAATGTGCGCATCGCGTTCATCGGCCTGCACACGCCCGGCCCAGCGCTGCTTCAGCACATGCGCCAGTACCAGCCACGCCACGAACAAGGTGCCGATGGACTTGCCGGCCGCGGCCACTTCGCGATTGCGGCCAATCGGCAGCTCTGGCAAGAACAAATGCGCCTTGAGCACGCAAGCGGCGATCACCGCGCCCACAAAGACCACACCAATCCACGCCTGCCACTCACCCGGGGCCACTTGTGCCTCCTCCTCGCTGTGCGGCACATCGTGCAAGCGGGCCACCGCAAACCACACCGCCGCGACGAACAGCAAGGTGCCCAGCCAACCGAGCGGGAACGGAATATCGCGATAGTTGCCACTGAAAAACAGCGCCAGCCCAACGCCGGCCAGCGCAAGCCAGGCGATCAATGCATGACGCGGAGACAAACCTATCATCGCGTAAACTCCAGTAGACGAAATGTAATGTTTAATTTACATCGGAGGTTTGCGATGTCAACTATTTTTTACATCTCTTGTTAACCTGCCTCATCGCCGCCATCTCCTGTGCATTCCCAAGAACGACGCCGCCATGACCGACGCCAATCATCCGCACGTATTCGATGCCACCGCTGCCACCTTTGAAGACACGGTGATCCGCAAATCGCTGGAAACCCCCGTGCTGGTGGATTTCTGGGCCACGTGGTGCGGGCCGTGCAAGACGCTGGGGCCGGTGCTGGAAAAACTGGCCGCCGAATACCACGGCGCCTTCGTGCTGGCCAAGGTGGATGTGGACAAGGAGCAGGAGCTGGCCGCCGCGTTCCAGATCCGTTCGGTACCGACCATCGCGGTGGTCAAAGATGGCCAAGTGTTGGGCGCGATTCCCGGCGCACTGCCGGAAGGCCAATTGCGCGAGATGCTGGCGCAGGTGGGCATTGAGCCGGCGGCACCGGCCGACGACGACGCTGTGGCCGAAGCCCCCGCCGCCCCGCTCGACCCGCACGCTGAAGTGCTGCGCCTGCGCAAGCAAGTGGAAGCCGAACCTGACAAGGCCGAACACCAGCTCGATCTGGCACTGGCGCTGCTGCAAACCGGTGCGGCGGTGGAAGCCGAACACTTGCTGGACAAGCTGCCGGCCAATTTGGCCACCGATGAGCGCACCATCAAGGCACGCGCCCGGCTGGGTTTTGCCGCCCTGCTCAAGGACGCGCCACCGGTCGAAGTGCTGCACGCCGCGATTGCCAGTGACCCCGCCGACCTGCGCGCGCGCCACCTGCTGGGCGTACGCCAATTGGTCGGCGGTGATGCCGAAGCCGGACTGGCGCAATTCATCGAAATGCTGAGGCGCGACAAGGCTTACGCCGACGGACTGGCGCGCAAATCGCTGATCGATGCGTTCCGTATCCTGGACGACGAAGATCTGGTCAGCCGCGTGCGCCGACAGATGTCGGCATTGCTGCTGGTGTAATTGCCGATCTGATTGGCACGCGGGTGCCGCTCCACACTGGCAGCGCACAAGCATTCCCCTGGCCTGCGTGTCCGTCGTATGCTCGCGACGGGCTCGGGGGGGCTTGTTGGAGCAAGACGCAGTGACAGATCAAACCTTTCCACGCATTGACGGCTACAAGTTGTTGCGCGTTATCGGCCAAGGCGGCATGTCCACCGTATATCTGGCCGAGCAAGTCTCGCTGGATCGCAAGGTTGCGCTGAAGGTGATGCTGCCCGATGCGCTGACCGATGGCACCAATCGCGCGCGCTTCGAAAATGAAACGCGCACCATCGCGCGGCTGGAACACCCCGGCATCGTGCGCATTCACGAGGTTGGCCACACCCCCGACAACCTCCTGTTTTATTCGATGCCCTATCTCTCGCACGGGCATTTGGCGCAACGCAAGCTGGCCGGCGACCAACCGAAAATCACCGCGATCCTGAGCCAACTGTTGCAGGCGCTGGACTACGCGCACGTGCGCGGGGTGGTGCATCGCGATGTCAAAGCCGAGAACGTGTTGTTCGATGAGGCCGACCGACCGCTGCTGACTGATTTCGGTATCGCCCTGCGGCGTGGCAGCAACCCGCGCCTGACCAATGCCGGCTTGGCGGTGGGCAGCACTGCCTACATGCCGCCGGAACAAGCCCGCGGGCAAGACGTGGATCGCCGTGCGGATCTTTACAGCATGGGTGTCCTGACCTGGGAAATGCTGGTTGGCCGCCTGCCGTACAACGCCGGCGATGCACTGACCATGGCGATCAAGCATGTACAGGAACCCATCCCGCGCTTGCCGTCAGTACTCAAGCACTGGCAGCCTTTCATCGACAAAGCGATGGCCAAGCAACCAGGTGACCGATTCGCCAGCGCGCAAGAAATGCTGAGCGCGCTAGTGCAATTGGAAAAGCAATCCGGGAAGGCGTTCGCCGCGGTAGAGGTCCCGGCCACCTTTGACGCTTCGGCGCAGGCGGCCTCGCGGGCGGCGGCAGAGACCAGCAGTCGCCGCGGTTCGTGGCTTGCAGCGACTGGCATCGTACTGGTCGCTGCGCTGGGCGTTGCCTACTACCTGCACCTTGCAGATCAACCCACCGCTGCGGTCATTCGACCTGCAGCGGCGGCATCAACCCAACCCGTCGCCAGCTTGCCAGCACCGACCAGCAATCCCGCACCGTCTGGCCCCGTGCTTACCTCACCGGCAGCCGACCGCGCCGATGCAAGCATTGCCGCGTATGTAGCCAATGCCGAGGAGCAACTGCATACCGGGCAACTGCTGGAGCCCAGCAATGGCAATGCATGGGACAGCATTGAAGCTGCGTGGCACGTTGCTCCCACCCACCCGCAAACCTTGCGTTTGACTGCGTTGCTCTTCGATGCACTAGGGGATCGAGCAGCGCAGGCACTGCGCAATGGCGACACTGCCACCGCCAAACTCGCATTCACGCGCGCACAAACCCTGGATAGCCGGCGCGGCGGCACCGGTGCTGCCATCAGCCTGCTGCATGCCCGACTGGACAAGGCACTGGATGAGCGGCTTACCGTGCAACTGGCCAAACCCGAGACGCGCAAGACCGCGCAAATACTGTTGGATCAGGCTGCTTGGCTGGGCCTGGATCCCGCGCGCAAACGCAACCTGCAAGCGCGTATCAGCGCCGCGCAAAGTGGCACCGGCAGCGCCTCGGCACAGCTGGCAGCTGCTGCTTCCGTGCCGGTGGCGATGACACCGGTCAGTATTGTGACTGTCAGCCGAAGCGACTACGCACGCTTTGCCACCACCACCGGGCGTGACGCGGCCGACTGCGGCAAAGGCTTCCTCGGCCGCAGCCTGCGTTGGAACAACACTGGCAACGATCGCAAGCCGGTGGTCTGTGTCAACGCTGCCGATGCGCAAGCCTATGCGCGTTGGCTGCAAGCGCAGGATGGCCACCACTATCGCCTGCCCAGTGCCGGCGAACTGCGCGCGCAGCCCACCACCCCGGTGGCAGGCTGGTTGAGCCTGTGCGCCGACCACGCCTGCACCCAGCGCATGACCAGTGGCAAGTTGCAAGCGCTGGATTCCGTGCGCGGTTATGACAATGTGGGGATACGACTGGCAAAATTGGACTGAACGCCGCACCGCGTTGCCCGTAAACTAGCCGGATGTCTGCCCCCCTCACGCTTGGCCACCGCCTGCAACGCCTGTTCCTGACGGGCCTGCTCACCCTGCTGCCGCTCTGGTTGACCTGGGTGGTAGTGAAATTTGTCTTCGTCTTGCTGGGCGATTTAAGCAAGCCATTGGTGGGGCCCACCCTGCAAGGTATCGCCGAAGGCAACCCCATGACCTTTGGCTGGCTGGTGGAACCGTGGGTGCAAAATGCACTGGCCCTGGTCGCCACCGTGTTGGTGATCCTGCTGGCCGGCTGGCTGACCCGCCGCGTGATTGGTCAGCGCCTGCTGGGCTGGTTCGAAACCCTGATTGCACACATTCCGCTGGCCAGCACCATCTACGGCAGCGCACGCAAATTGCTCGACATCCTGCAAACCAAGCCCGACGGCACCCAGCGGGTGGTGCTGATTGATTTTCCGCACAACGAAATGAAGACCCTCGGTTTCGTCACCCGGGTGATGCGCGAACAAGGCACCGGCCGCGAATTGGCGGCCGTGTATGTGCCCACCACGCCCAATCCCACATCGGGCTATTTGGAAATCGTGCCGATGGAGAAAATCACCCCCACCGACTGGAACGTGGATCAGGCGATGAGCTTCATCATCAGCGGCGGCGCGGTGGCCCCCGATACGATTCCATTCTCGCCACCGGCGGCGCGTCCCGCTGACCCGGCCGGAACCGCCTGAATATGCGCCTTCTGGAAGACCGCACCATCCGCTTGTTTGTAGGGCTGGCGGCGTTCTTCTGCGCCAATGCGGTGCTGGCCGAATTCATCGGGGTCAAGATTTTTGCGCTGGAAGCCACGTTGGGCATCGCGCCCCTGCATTGGGATTTGTTCGGCAATCGCGGCACGCTGGATTTCACCGCCGGCACGGTGATCTGGCCCATCGTGTTCATCATGACCGACACCGTCAACGAATACTTCGGCATGCGCGGTGTGCGCATGATCAGTTGGCTGGCCGCAGGACTGGTGGCGTACGGCTTCCTGTTCGCCTACATCGCCATTCACCTGGCCCCAGCCACGTGGTGGCTGGGTGCGGCGCAAACGCAGGGGGTACCCGACTATCAGGCCGCCTATGCCGCCATCTTCGGGCAGGGCATGTGGATCATCGTGGGGTCGCTGGTGGCATTCCTGGTCGGGCAGCTGATCGACGTGCGGGTGTTCCACCGCATTCGCCGCCACACCGGTGATCGTCACGCGTGGCTGCGCGCCACCGGCTCTACCGCGGTGTCGCAATTGGTCGACAGTTTCGTGGTGCTGTACATCGCCTTTGTGATCGGCCCGCAGCATTGGCCCACGGCACAATTCCTGGCCATCGGGACGCTCAATTACGTCTACAAAATGCTGGCCGCCATCGCACTGATTCCGCTGCTGTATCTGGCCCGTGCCGGCATCCACCGCTATCTGGGGCACGACCGCGCCGCCGAGCTGCGCACGCTGGCGGCGCAGGAAGACTGATCATCCGGCATATCGGCAAAGTGGCCCTGATCTGACATCGGTCAAGGCGATAGCTGCCGCACTATTCGATCATGCCGCCACCGCGCCACGCGCATTTTGTTGCTGGAGTTCCCATGCTGTTCGACGTCCTTGGCCTGGTGGATGAAGCCACCGCCCGTTCCATCGCGTTTGCCGTCCATGCGGCCGACCCGCACGCCAAAATCACTGCCAACTTGGCCCGCGGCCGTCTGTTGGTGGACACTGAAGTGGACGAAAACACCATCAGCGATGCCCTGCGTGCGGCCGGCTACCCTGCCACCGTGGCCCCGGAACACCCCGAAGGCAGCACCTGCTGCGGCAGTTGCGGCTGATTCAGGCAAACGCAGCCCCCCTCCAAGGCCCGCATCGCGGGCTTTGTTGTTTCACAAGCCACCCCATGCGCCCCCGCATTGCCCGCTCCGCCCGTCGGCGCGACAATACGCACCATGATTGATGCTGCCCGCTACCCCCTGCTGTCCAAGATCGACCGCCCCGCCGACCTGCGCGCCCTGCCCGAGACGGAGGTGCGTGCGGTGGCCGATGAGCTGCGCGCCTACCTGATTGAATCGGTTGGCAAGTCCGGCGGTCACTTTGGTGCGGGCCTCGGTGTGGTGGAACTGACCACCGTGCTGCACTATTTGTTCGACACCCCAGGCGATCGCCTGGTGTGGGATGTTGGCCACCAGTGCTACCCGCACAAAATCCTGACCGGGCGGCGCGATGCCATTCACACCGTCAAGCAAAAAGACGGCGTGGCCCCCTTCCCCAAGCGCGACGAGTCCGACTACGACTGCTTTGGCGTGGGGCATTCGTCCACCTCGATTTCGGCGGCCTTGGGCATGGCGATTGCCAGTGCACAGACCGGCAGCGAGCGCAAAGTGGTCGCGGTGATTGGCGATGGCGCGATGACCGCCGGCATGGCGTGGGAAGCGCTGGGCCACGCCGGCGGCATGGAGCCCGATCCCAACCTGCTGGTCATCCTCAATGACAACCGCATGTCGATCAGCGAAGCGGTGGGCGGGCTGACCAAGATGCTGGGCCGCATGTCCGGCAACCGCACCCTCAACGCGATTCGCGAAGGCGGCAAAAAATTGTTGGGCGACAAGCACAACCCACCGGCGCGCTTCGTCAAACGCTGGGAAGAACATTGGAAAGGCATGTTCGTGCCGTCCACCTTGTTCGAGCAAATGGGCTTTCACTACACCGGCCCGATTGATGGCCACGATACCGCCGCCCTGCTGGATACCCTGAAAACCCTCAAAGGCCTGAAAGGCCCGCAACTGCTGCATATCATCACCACCAAGGGCAAGGGCTATGATCTGGCCGAGGGCGATCAGATCGGCTATCACGCGGTTGCCCCGTTTGATCCGTCGGTGGGTGTGATTGGCAAAGCCGGCGCGAAGAAGCCCACCTATACCGACGTGTTTGGTGACTGGCTGTGCGATATGGCCGCCGCCGATCCGAAGTTGCTGGGCATCACCCCGGCGATGCGCGAAGGCTCCGGGCTGGTACGGTTCAGCCAGGAGTATCCGCAGCGCTATTTTGATGTCGCCATCGCCGAGCAACACGCCATCACCCTGGCGGCGGGCATGGCCTGCGAAGGCGCCAAACCTGTCGTCGCGATTTATGCCTCGTTCCTGCAACGCGGCTACGACCAGCTGGTGCACGATGTCGCCATCCAGCAGTTGGACGTGTTGTTCGCCATCGACCGTGGCGGCGTGGTCGGTCCGGATGGTGCCACCCATGCCGGCAATCTGGATCTGAGTTTTTTGCGCTGCGTGCCCAACATGGTGGTGATGGCCCCGGCCGACGAGAACGAATGCCGGCAACTGCTCAGCACCGGCTTTCACTACAACGGCCCCGCCGCCGTCCGCTACCCACGCGGCACCGGCCCCGGCGTGGCGGTGCAACCCACGCTGGACACGCTGCCGATCGGCAAAGCGCAGCTCCGCCGGCAAGGTTCACGCATTGCGCTGCTGGCATTTGGCGCGATTGTGCCGGCGGCAGAACAGGTGGCGGCAGAACTGGGCCTGACCGTGGTGAACATGCGCTTTGTCAAACCCCTCGACCGCGCGCTGATTCTGGAACTGGCCAAGACCCACGCAGGCTTGGTGACGCTGGAAGACAATGTGGTGGCCGGGGGCGCCGGCAGTGGTGTGGCCGAATTGCTGGCCGCCGAAGGCATCAGCCTGCCCATCCTGCACCTGGGCCTGCCCGACGCCTTCCAGCATCACGCCAGCCGTGAAGACCTGCTGGCCGAAGCCAGGCTGGATGTGGCGGGTATCCGTGCCTCTGTATTGCAACGCTGGCCGCAGCTGACACAAACGACTGGTGCAGCGCGTAGCGCCTGACCGCTGACTATGGGGCATCGCAACCGAGGTCGCGGCCATCGGCCGCTGCTACGGATGGCCTATCGCGGCCCGCACATGGTCCATCGCAAACCCGCGCCGCAGCAGGAAATCCGCAGCCTTGCGCTGGGTATCGCGGTTGCCGGTGAAGGCCTGCGGGTGGCGGCGGCGGATCAAATCCCGGGCAATTTCAACCCAATTGCCTTCAAAACTGTCCATTGCAATGGCCACGGCCTCACTGCCAAGGCCGTGCGTCTTCAACTCGGCATGAATAAATGCCGGGCCATAGCCACTGTTTGCACGATTGCGCACCAGTGATTCGGCGAACCGTGCATCGTTTTGCCAGCCAGCACTGGCCAGTTTGTCAATGACCGCAGCCGCATCCGCACTGGCAACACCGCGCTGCTGGAGCTTGCGCGTGAGTTCTTGCCGGGAATGTTCGCGTCGGGTGAGCAAGCCCAAGGCACGTTGTGTAGGTGAAGGCTCCGGGCGGCGGCGACGCTGCCCCACTGACGAGGACGACGCAGCATCACCGCCACCCGGTGCGCTCATCCTTCGCGGCCGTCGCTGTCGTCGCGGGATGCTTCTTCCGGCACGAACTTCTCGCGCAGGGCAGCTTCCAACTTGTGTGCGGCGGCCACGTTTTCCTTGAGGTACTGGCGGGCGTTTTCTTTGCCTTGGCCAATGCGTTCACCATCATAGCTGTACCAAGCGCCGGCTTTTTCCACCAGTTTGGCGTCCACGCCCATGTCGATCAGTTCGCCTTCGCGGCTGATGCCTTCGCCGTACAGAATCTCGGTGACGACTTGCTTGAACGGCGGCGCCAGCTTGTTCTTGACCACTTTGATACGGGTCTGGTTGCCGATGATTTCATCGCCCTTCTTGATGCTGCCAATGCGACGGATATCCAGACGCACCGAGGCATAGAACTTCAGCGCATTGCCGCCGGTGGTCACTTCGTTGCTTTGCCCCGGCATCATGATGCCGATCTTCTGGCGCAGCTGGTTGATGAAGAACACCATGCAGTTGCTGCGCTTGATATTGCCGGTCAGCTTGCGCAGCGCCTGGCTCATCAGGCGGGCCTGCAGACCAGGCAGTTGGTCGCCCATTTCCCCTTCGATTTCGGCCTTCGGGGTCAAGGCAGCGACCGAATCGATGACCACCATGTCCACCGCGTTCGAGCGCACCAGCATGTCGGCAATTTCCAGCGCCTGTTCGCCGGTATCCGGCTGCGACAGGTACAGATCTTCAAGGTTTACGCCCAGCTTCTGCGCATACACCGGATCCAGTGCGTGCTCGGCATCGATGAAGGCGCAGGTACCGCCGGCCTTCTGGCACTGGGCGATGGTTTGCAGGGTCAGTGTGGTCTTGCCGGACGATTCCGGCCCGTAGATTTCCACCACGCGGCCTTTGGGCAGGCCGCCAATGCCCAACGCGATATCCAGCATCAACGAGCCGGTACCAATGGTTTCCACCGCTTCCACGGTGCGGTCACCCATCCGCATGACCGAGCCCTTGCCGAACTGGCGTTCGATCTGGCCCAGGGCAGCGGCAAGTGCGCGCTTTTTGTTTTCGTCCATTGTGGTGCTCCTCAAGTCGGTGATTTCTGGAATGGGGTCAGCGTAGGCGGCGGCTGTCGCACAGGCTGCGACGGCACTGGGCCGGATTGAAAATTCGCACGTTGCCGCGCGGCCGGGCATCGGGAAATGCCGTGAAGGCCGTCGGAATTGCGCTTGCGCGTGCAGCAGGCATTGCGCGGGATTTACGCATTGGGGCGCACCAGACCGCAGTACAAACCTTCAATCGCGAAGTCCTGGCCGGGTTTGACTTCGATGGGGGCGTAGTCGGGGTTGCGCGGCAACAGGCGGATGCGGCCTTGCCCGATGCGCAGCAACTTCACCGTGATTTCGTCATCAATCCGGGCGATCACAATCTGTCCATTGCGGGCTTCGTTGGTGCGATGCACGCCGATCAAGTCGCCATCGAAGATGCCCTCATCGCGCATCGAATCGCCCTTCACCTTCAACAGGTAATCCGGGGTGGGCGTGAACAAAGCGCGATCCATCAGCACCATTTGCTCGCTGCCGATGTCGGCACCGATGGGCACACCGGCCGCCACTTGCCCCAGCACCGGCAACTGCAGGGTGTCATCGTTGGCGGGCAGCGAAAGCTGCTTGGGACCATCCGGCCAGTGCAGCAGGCGCAGGCTGCGCGCACGGCCGGGGCTGCGTTCCAGCACCCCCGCCGCTTCCAGTGCCTCCAAGTGGTATTGGGCCGCACGCACACCTTTGAAGCCAAAGGCGCGGGCGATTTCTGCCTGTGAGGGGGCAAAGCCATCGGCCTCGATGCGCTCGGCAAGGAAGGCATGGATGGCGAGCTGGGTATCGGTGAGCATCATGGTTAGTAGTAATACTACTAACTACTTCTCATTGTCAAACCTTTCGTGCCCCCGGCCCCTCCCGCGGCCTCACACCGCCGCCACCGCCTGCGCGTGCACCCCCGCCACCGCACGCCCGGACGGGTCGGCCATCGCGGCGAAGCTCGCATCCCACGCAATGGCGGCAGGTGATGAGCAGGCGATCGACTTGCCACCGGGCACGGTTTCGGCCGCCGCCGGGCTGGGGTAGAAGCGCTCAAACATCGTGCGGTAGAAATAGGCCTCTTTCGTTTGCGGCGGGTTGTGCGGGAAACGCTTGTCGGCGGCGGCCAGTTCGCGATCCGACACCTGCGCTTCGGCGTGCGCCTTCAAACCATCGATCCAGCCGTAGCCCACGCCGTCGCTGAATTGCTCTTTTTGCCGCCACAAAATTTCCTTCGGCAGATAGCCCTCGAAGGCTTGCCGCAGCACCGCCTTTTCAATTCGCCCGCTGGCCTTGTCCACCATCTTGTCCTTGGCGTCCATGCGCATCGCCACGTCCATAAATTCGCGGTCCAGAAACGGCACCCGCGGCTCCACGCCCCAGGCCATCATCGACTTGTTGGCGCGCAGGCAGTCGTAGTTGTAGAGCGCGTCCAGCTTGCGGATCAGTTCCTCGTGGAACTCGCGCGCGTTCGGCGCCTTGTGGAAGTACAGGTAGCCACCGAAGATCTCGTCACTGCCCTCGCCGGACAGCACCATCTTCACCCCCATCGCCTTGATCCGGCGTGCCAGCAGGAACATCGGCGTGGATGCCCGAATGGTCGTCACATCATAGGTTTCGACATGCCGAATCACCTCCGGCAGCGCGTCGAGACCTTCCTCGAAGGTGTATTCGAAGCCGTGATGGACAGTGCCCAATTGCTCCGCCGCGATCCTGGCCGCCGCCAAATCCGGCGAGTCTTTCAGCCCGATGGCAAAACTGTGCAAACGCGGCCACCACGCTTCGGTTTGATCGCCATCCTCAACCCGATGCCGCGCATAGCGTGCAGCCACGGCGGCCACCAACGAGGAATCCAAACCACCCGACAACAACACGCCATACGGCACGTCGGTCATCAGCTGGCGATGCACGGCGGCTTCGAACGCTTCGCGCAATTCGGCCAGCGAGACCTCTGCACCTTCCACCGCGGCGTAGTCGCGCCACGGCCGTTGGTAGTACCGGGTCATCTCGCCAGTGGATGTATCGAACCAATGCCCCGGCGGAAACTGCGCCACGTCCGCGCAATCATCGGCCAACGCTTTCATTTCCGATGCCACCCGCAAGCGGCCTTCTTTATCGTGCCCCCAATACAGCGGCACCACGCCCATCGGATCGCGGGCGATGATGGCGCGCCCATTGGCGTTATCCCACAACGCAAACGCGAAGATGCCATTCAGCCGGTTGAGGAAAGAGGCCGGCGTGTCTTCGCGGTACAGCGCGTTGATCACCTCGCAGTCGGATTCGGTCTGGAAGGTATAGGGTTGCGCGAGCTCGGCCTTGAGGGCGCGATGGTTGTAGATCTCGCCATTGACCGCCAGCGCCAACTGACCATCGTCAGACAACAACGGCTGTGAGCCACCGGCCGGGTCAACAATGGCCAAGCGCTCATGCACCAAAATCGCGCCCGCATCCAGATACACCCCGCTCCAGTCCGGGCCACGGTGGCGCAGGCGGCCGGAGCGCTCCAGGGCTTCGCGCCGCAGTTGCTGGCTTTCCACACTGGATTGCAGGTTGAAGATTCCGAAGATGGAGCACATGGCAGGTTTCCTTGGTTTCGAGAGCGTTATCGGGAGACAAAACGAAAAAACCCGCATCTTGCGATGCGGGTCTTGGGAAGTTCGGCTGGTCTTGCCTTGCCTATGCGCGGACCCGCTGCCGCGCACGCTGTCTCGTGCCGCGATTATTGCGGTTGCAATTATTGTTGATGTTGGCAAGGGCGAAGGACATGCGGCGATCGTGCACTATTTGTTTGCCATTGCGCAAGCGATGCTTGCGGATGCAACTTCATTCAATACACCACCAGACAAGGCAGGCAACGTGATGCGTCGATGGCTCAAACGGGGATTGCTTGCATTGTTGCTGCTGGTGGTGGCTGCGTCCGTCACGGTCTATTGCCTGTTGCGCGGCAGCCTGCCCACACTGGGTGGCCAGCACGCCCTGCCGGGCTTGCAGGCAGCAGTCAGCGTGTCACGCGATGCCAACGGCACCGTCACCATCGACGCGCAAAACGAAGCCGACGCCCTGCGTGCACTCGGGTATGTGCATGCACAGGAGCGCTTTTTCGAAATGGACCTGATGCGGCGCAGCGCCGCTGGCGAGCTGGCCGCGCTGGTCGGTCCCGCCGCCATCGACGTCGACAAGCAGCACCGCCTGCACCGGCTGCGCGCTCGCGTCGAACAAGACCTGCCCGCGATCGCCGGCGACAAGCGCGCCCAACTTGATGCCTACGTCGAAGGCGTCAATGCCGGACTGGCCGCGCTGCGCGTCCGGCCCTGGCCCTACCTGCTGCTGCGCGAAGCGCCGCAGCCGTGGACGGCCGAAGACACGCCGCTGGCCGCGATGGCCATGTATTTCGACCTGCAGGGTGGTGAGAACATAAGTGAACTTGCGCTGTGGCGAATCCGTCCGCATCTGCCACCGGCGCTGTATGCCCTGCTGACCCATGACGGCACGCGTTGGGATGCGCCGCTGCAAGGCACCGTGCGTGGCGATGCGGTGCTACCCGGTACTGAGCAGGTGAATTTGCGCACCCTTCCCGGCGATCCCGTGGACACGGTCACCGCGGATGCCAAGCACGCTCCCGGCAGCAATAATTTTGCGGTGGATGCCAGTCTGACCGCCGACGGCCGCGCCATCGTCGCCGACGACATGCACCTGACCCTGCGCGCACCCAATATCTGGTTCCGTGCGCGCCTGCGCTACCCCGACCCGGCCGCACCCGGCGGCAAGGTCGATGTGCAGGGCTTCACCCTCCCCGGCTTGCCGCTGGTGGTGGCCGGCAGCAATGGCCGGGTAGCGTGGGGCTTTACCAATAGCTATATCGACACACAGGATTGGAAGCTGGAAACCCCCTGCACCCGCGTCGTCACATCGGGTTGCGTGCCACTGCGTGAATTCACTGAGCGCATCGAGATCGCCCACAGCAAGCCGGCTACCTTGCAGGTAGAAGAATCCGCATGGGGTCCTGTCGTGCAGCATCAAGCCGATGGCCGCGTGCTCAGCCTGCGCTGGGCGGCGCAATTGCCAGGGGCCGTGAATCTTGGCTTGAGCCGGTTTGCGTCGGCACAAACCGTGGATAACGCCCTGCAACTGGCGCAAGACATCGCCTTGCCTACGCAAAATCTGGTGATTGCCGATACCCAAGGCCACATCGCATGGCGGTTGTTGGGGCCGATTCCGCAACGCGCCGCCAGCTGCCCCGCCAGCAACACCGTGATCGATGCGCGCACGCAAGACTGCCCGCCGTGGTCCATTTCCACTCGCAACAACCCCGTCCTGCGCTCGCCCGACTATCCACGCCTGTGGACCGCCAATGCCCGCGTGGTGGATGGCGAAACCTTGGCCGCTGTCGGCGATGGTGGCTACACCTTGGGTGCCCGTGCCGCGCAGATTCGCGATGATTTGCAAGCCAGACAACGCTTCAGTGAGCACGATCTACTGGCCGTGCAATTGGATGACCGCGCCGTGTTCCTTACCCCGTGGCAGCACCTGCTGCAAGCACGCGCCAAGACTGCCAACACACCCGCACTGCACGCCTTGGCGCAGGCCGCATCCACCTGGGAAGGCCGCGCCACCCCCGCCTCGGTGAGCTACCGCATCGTGCGCGATTGGCGGTTGGCTGTGACGGCGCGCATTGCCGATGGCCTCACCGCCCCCGCACGCGCCGCACTGGGCAACGCGTTCGAAAAACCCGATCTTCCGCAATTGGAAGGCGTGGTGTGGCCGCTGGTGACACGGATGCCCGACCATCTGCTGCCACGCCACTATGCAAGTTGGAACGCGCTGTTTGAAGATGCCGCCAGCGAAGTGCGCAGCACACTGGAAAAATCCGGCCCACTGGGCCAGCGCACCTGGGGCGAGCGCAATACCGCCGCGATCTGCCACCCGCTGGCCAAAGCTATTCCCCTCTTCGGCAAACCGTGGCTATGCATGCCCACGCAAGCCTTGGCCGGCGATGGCAACTTGCCACGCGTGGTCGGCCCCGCCTTTGGTGCGTCTGAACGCATGGTGGTCTCACCCGGCCACGAGCAAGACGGCATCATCGAAATGCCCGGCGGCCAAAGTGGCCACCCGCTGTCACCGTTCTGGGGCGCCGGCCACGCCGCATGGGTGGAAGGCAACCCCACACCGTTCCTGCCAGGGCCGGTGAAATACACGTTGACGTTGCTGCCGGCAACGCGCTGATCAACCCGCCAACAACGTCTCCATCAACCGCAAATACAACGCTGGCAGCTGCTGCAAATCCTCCACCCGCACCTGCTCATTCACTTGGTGGATGCTGGCATTGACCGGGCCGACTTCAATGCACTGTGCGCCCAGTGGCGCAATGAAGCGGGCATCCGAGGTGCCGCCGCCAGTGCTTTCTTCCGGGGCTGCGCCGGCAAACGTGGCCAGCACCTTGCGCGCCGCTGCGCGCAGCGTGCCTTCCGGGGTGTAGAACGGTTCGCCGCTGCGGTGCCAATGCAGGTCAACATCCAAGCCATGCGACTGCAAGATCGCCTCGCATTCGGCTTCGAGTTTCTCCGCCGTCCAATGCGGGTTGTAGCGCAGGTTGAACAGCACCTGCAGCTCGCCGGGGATCACATTGTTGGCACCGGTACCGGCGTGGATATTCGAAATTTGCAGACTGGTCGGCGGGAAGGTTTCGAAACCTTGGTCCCATTGGCGTGCGGCCAATTCGGCCAGCGCCGGCAGCGCCTGATGGATGGGGTTGCGCGCTTTTTCCGGATACGCCACATGCCCCTGCACGCCGCGCACGCTGAGCGTGGCCGACAGACTGCCGCGCCGGCCAACGCGCAGCAAATCGCCCAACACTTGTTTGGAGGATGGCTCGCCGGTGATGCACCAATCGATGCGCTCGCCGCGTGCGCGGAACACGTCGGCCACCTTGCGCACGCCGTCGATGGCATCGCCTTCTTCGTCGGCGGTCAACAGCAGCGCCACCGTGCCGGCGTGCTGCGGATGCGCAGCCACAAAGCGTTCCAGCGCGATGACAAATGCCGCCACGCTGCCTTTCATGTCGGCCGCACCGCGCCCGTACAACACGCCGTCGCGAATCTCGGCGGCGAAGGGATCGCTGGCCCACGCCTCACGCGGGCCCGGCGGCACCACATCGGTATGCCCCAGCAACACCAATACCGGGCCGACGCCGCTGCCGTGGGTGGCCCAAAGATTGTCCACATCGCCAAAGCGCAAGGATTCGATGGAAAACCCCGCCGCTTGCAAGCGCTGCGCGATCAGTGGCTGGCAACCGGCATCGTCCGGTGTGATGGAGGGGCGCGCAATCAACTCGCATGTCAGTTGCAACACGTCATTCATGCGCCTGCCCCGAACAATTTCCTGAACCCATTGTCGCTGAATCCTTGCGACACGCGGCCATCGGCCAGCACCACCACGGGCCGCCGGATCAGCTGCGGGTATTCGCGCAGCAGCAATTTCCATTCGGCATCACTGCCCGGGGATTTGCGCTGCGGCGCAAGCTCGCGCCAGGTGGTCGAGGATTTGTTGATCAGCGCCTCCCAACCGCCCACGGCGTCTTTCCATGCCAGCAGCGTGTCCGGCGACTGCCGTTGGTCGCGGTAATCCACGAAGGTGTAGTCCACGCCAAAACGCTTCAGCCAGTTTTGCGCTTTCTTGCAGGTGTCGCAGTTTTTCAGGCCATACACAGTCGTCATGCAGAACGCTCCGTTAGGCCGACGCGCAGAGGATTTTCACGACACGCCGCAAGTACATCCATGTAGGCTCTTCGGCGGCATCCATGCCGCCCAAGGTCGCGCAAATCCTCTACCCGCCGGCCTTGCAATTATTTCGCGCTACTCAATCCGCCAGCCCGCGCAGCAACTCGTTGACGCTGGTCTTGCTGCGGGTTTTTTCATCTACCTGCTTGACGATCACCGCGCAGTACAACGCATGACTGCCATCGGCTGCGGGCAGCGAGCCGGACACCACCACGCTCCCCGGCGGCACACTGCCGTAGCTCACTTCGCCGGTCATGCGGTTGTAAACGCGAGTGCTCTGGCCGAGGAACACGCCCATCCCCACCACGCTGTGATGGCCGACCACGAAGCCTTCCACCACTTCCGAACGTGCGCCGATGAAGCAATGATCCTCGATGATGGTCGGGCCGGCCTGCAGCGGTTCCAGCACGCCACCGATACCGACGCCGCCCGACAGATGACAGCCCTTGCCGATCTGCGCGCAGCTTCCCACCGTGGCCCACGTGTCCACCATCGTGCCTTCGCCAACGAATGCGCCGATATTGACGAAACTCGGCATCAACACCACGTCTTTGCCGATGTGGCTGCCGGCGCGCACCACGGCGCCAGGCACCACGCGCACACCCGCAGCACGGAAGGCGGCCTCATCGAAGCCGGCAAAGCGTGCCGGCACTTTGTCCCAGAACGGGGCGGGCACGGCATCCATCAGCGCCATGTCCTGGGTACGGAAATACAACAGCACCGCTTTTTTCAACCATTGGTTGACCTGCCAGCCGCCATTGCCGTCGGGCTCGGCCACCCGCAGCGTGCCTTGCTCCAATCCGGCAATCGCCTGATCCACTGCCGGGCGCACGCGGCTGGCGATCTCGTCGGCCTGTAAATCAGTGCGCCGTTCCCACGCATCTTCCAAGGTGTTGCGCAGGCTGTCGATGTGGGGCGAACTCATGCAGTTTCTCCATCAAGAACCGCCAACAAGGCAATGCGAAGTGCATCACAACGTTCTGGCGAAAGGGGGTGATTGTGTTCATCGCTGACCAGCAGCAAGTCTTCGGCGCGTGCGCCGAATGTGGCGATGCGTGCATCGTGCACACGCAGATGTTGTTCGCGCAGGACCCGTGCGATATCCGCCAGCAACCCGGGGCGATCGGTACAGACCAGGCCAATGCGGGTGCCACCGGCAAGGTCGATGAAATCCAGTTGTGGTGCGACTTTGAAATGCCGCAAATGACGTGGCTGGCTGCGCCGTGCCGGCAGCATTCGCCCAACATCACCCACCAGTGCATGCGCCAGTGCATTGGCCAACCGTGCCGGCTCGATGGCTTGCCGGGTATCCACGGGGAGTACGTGAAAGGTGTCGTGAATCGCGCCACCCGGCGCATCCAGCACCCGTGCCTGCTGCACACTCATCCCCAGCCGGTCCAGTGCCATCACGATGGCGGCAAACAGCCCATCTTGATCGGGCATGTGCACCAGCACTTCCAGCCCATCGCGCCCGGACATGGCGCGTGATGCCACTACCGCTTCACCTGCTGCCGCCAGATGCAAAGATGCGGCCTGCCACGCAATCTGGTCGGGCCGGCTGCGCAGGAAATTTTCCGGTGGCATCCGTGCAAACATCGCAGCAATCGCCGCATCGTCATGCCCTTCGGCAAGCAGCATCGCACGCGCCGCTTCACGGTTTTCGGAAATGCGCTCTTCCGCCGCCACCGGTTGCCCCAGACCGCGCCGCAATGCCAACCGGGTTGCGGTGTGCAAATCCGCCAACAAGCGGTCTTTCCAACCATTCCAGAGTTTTGGCGAGGTACCGGCGATATCCGCGCAGGTGAGCAAATACAAATAGTCCAACCGCTGGCGATCGGCCACGATTTCCGCAAACCGATGAATGACATCCGGGTCGGTGATGTCTTGTTTTTGCGCGGTGATGGACATCAGCAAATGCTTGCGCACCAGCCATTCCACCAGCGCGATGTCCGCTTCCAACAACGCATGCGCTTCGCAAAAGGCGCGTGCATCCACCGCGCCAAGTTCGGAATGATCGCCCCCGCGGCCCTTGCCGATATCGTGGAACAAGCCCGCCAGCAACAACAACTCCGGTTTGCGCAGCGACGGCCAGACCAGATGGGTAATCGCAAAACGCGGATCCGCCTCGCCACTGGCAAAGCTGGCCAGATTGCACAGCACGGTCAGCGTGTGTTGATCGACGGTAAAGACATGGAACAAGTCGAACTGCATCCGCCCGGAAACCCGCTGAAATGCTGGAATCCAGTGCCCCAACACGCCCAATCTGGCCATGCGTTCCAGCGTGGCCACCGCTTGCGGCCCACGCAGCAATTGCATGAACGCCTCGCGCAGGGAAGCCGGAGCCTCGTCATACGCTGGAATCAAAGGCAATGCCAAGGCCAACGCGCGTGCGGTTTGCGAATGCAGACCACGCAACGCTGGCGTTGCCGCCCAGGTGGCGAACAAGGCAAACACATGTGCCGGGTCAGTTTCCAGCCAACCTGGCATGGCGGTGGCCAGATAGTCGCCACGCCGTTCGAAATCGACATCGATCTGCTGCGGTGGCTGCGTGCCGGCAAAGTGTTCCTCGAAACGTTGCAACAGGCGCTCACCCACCCGCCGCACGATGGCGGCGCTGCGGTAAAAGCGCTGCATCATTTTTTCGACACCCAGCGCGTCGGCATCGTCCACATCGCCCAGACGTGCCGCAAGCGGTTTTTGATAATCAAAACGCAAACGCTCTTCGCGCCGCCCTGCCACCAGATGCAGGCCATAGCGGAAACGGCACAAGGCGCGGCGCTCGCGCTCCAGCGCGGTGGCTTCATCAAACCCCAATCGGCCCAGCTCGATCATCTGATCCAAGCTGTGCACGCCAAAACTGCGCAGCGCCAGCCAGCCCAACAGATGCAGGTCACGCAAGCTGCCCGGGCCTTCCTTGAGATTGGGTTCAAGGTTGTCGGACGTGTCACCAAAGCGCGCATGGCGGCGGCGCTGCTCTTCGCACTTTTCTGCAAAAAACTGTGCCGGTGGCCACACGTGCCCGGATGAAACAGCATCCGCCAAACGCGCCACATCCTCGCCATTGGCACACAACGGGCGGGCTTCGATCAGCGCCGTCACCACCGTAATGTCCGCTGCAGCCTGGGTGCATTCCTGTGCGGAGCGCACCGCCATGCTGGCTTGCAAGCCGGCATCCCATAGCAATGTATTGAAGCGCGCCAACGCCGCCTCGCCTTGCTGTTGCGCCTCTGGTTCGGCCAACACCAACAGATCAATGTCGGAATGCGGGAACAATTCGCCGCGTCCGTAGCCACCGACGGCAAACAGCGCCAACGGTGCCGCCTCATCGAAACAACGCTGCCACGCGGCGCGCACTTGCACATCCACCGCACGCGCACGCAGCGCAATCAAACGGTCTGCCGGTACGCCGGCATCAAAACGCCGCGCCAGTTTGGCATCGGCCAACGCCACCGCAGTACGTGCCGCCACCGACCACGCAGCATCGTCGATCAGCGCGCCGGTTGCCGCCGCCTGCATGCTCACAAATCGTTGTCGTCACCCGGCAAGCGGGTCAGGATTTCCACCCCATCGTGGGTCACCACCACGGTGTGCTCCCACTGCGCGGACAGCTTGCGGTCCTTGGTGACCACGGTCCAGCCATCCGGCAACAGGCGCGTGTGGCGCGCACCTTCGTTGACCATCGGCTCGATGGTGAAGGTCATGCCTTCCTGCAAAATCACGCCTTCGCCTGCCCGGCCGTAATGCAGCACCTGCGGTTCATCGTGATAAATCTTGCCAATGCCGTGCCCGCAATATTCGCGCACCACACTGAAGCGTTCGGCTTCCACATAGCTCTGGATGGCGTGCCCCACATCGCCCAAGGTGGCACCGGGGCGCACCGCACGAATGCCGCGAAACATCGCCTCGCGGGTGACATCCACCAGCCGCTTGGCCATCACCGACGGCGTGCCCACGTAGTACATCCGGCTGGTATCACCATGCCAACCGTCCTTGATGACGGTCACGTCGATATTGACGATGTCGCCATCGCGCAGCACCTTGGTTTCACTGGGAATGCCATGGCAAATCACGTTATTGACCGAGGTGCACACGGTCTTGGGATAGCCGCGGTAGCCCACATTGGCCGGAATGGCGCCCTGCACGTTGACGATATGGTCATGGCAGATGCGGTCGAGTTCTTCGGTGGTGACGCCAGGTTTGACGAATGGGGCCACCACTTGCAGCACTTCGGCGGCCAAACGGCCAGCCACGCGCATTTTTTCGATTTCGGCCGGGGTCTTCAGATTGATAGTCATTTGCGCATTATCGCGCATTGAAGAGGCAGATCGATCATGTGGCCGCGCCGCCTGCCCCCGGCCAGCGGCGCGGCCACCGCCAAGATTGCCCCGTCGCCTTGTTTCCCCTATACTTCCGGGGCTTTATCGCCGCCACGACGGGCGTACCGTCGAATCCACACCTGTCGGCAATCCCTGTTCCGGGGTGCCCGCGCAAGCGGGTTCGGACACAGTGACGACAGGGAGGCCCAACCCCGGAATCCAGCCCCCATCCTTGCGGACAGGGGCAGCGCCCTCATTCAACCGGCGCGGATTCCATTCAATCGGAGTGTTTGCAATGCCCCAAATCACCATGCGTCAGATGCTGGAAGCCGGCGTCCATTTCGGCCACCAGACCCGCTACTGGAACCCCA
>DAORUL010000009.1:0-3116 GCA_035433165.1 Thermomonas sp.
TCGTATGCGTTCATGGATCGCTGGGTACTGACGGCGCTGCATTCATTGGGGATCGATGCGTGGTACCAACCCCTGAATGACATCACCTCCAGGTCCGGAAAAATCGCCGGCGCGGCGCAAATGCGACGCGGCAAAGCGGTGCTGCACCACGTGACCATGGCTTATGACATCGACGCCGACAAAATGCTGGACGTGTTGCGCATCGGTCGTGAAAAATTGTCGGACAAGGCCACCCAAAGCGCGAACAAGCGCGTGGACCCATTGCGCAGCCAAACCGGTTTGCCACGCGAGCAAGTCATCGCACGCATGATCGACACCTTCCGCGATCTGCACGGGCTGCACCCGGACACCGTGCGTGCAGACGAGCTGCAGCGTGCGCAGCAATTGGTGCTGGAAAAATTTGCAACCCCCGCGTGGCGTGCACTGGTGACGTGATCGTCACCTTGCGGCGCTTAAACTTGCAATCCCCCTCATTCAACAGGAGTGCGTCATGTCCACCGTCAGCTTGCACGGCAACCCAGTCAACGTGGCTGGTCAACTTCCAGCCATCGGCAGCCAAGCGCCCGCGTTCACGTTGGTCGCTGCGGATCTGAGTGAAAAATCACTTGCCGATTTTGCCGGCAAGCGCAAAGTGCTCAACATTTTTCCGAGCGTCGATACCGGGATATGCGCGATGTCGGTGCGCCATTTCAATCAGGATGCTGCAAGCCTGAGCAATACCGCCGTGCTGTGTATTTCCGCCGATTTGCCATTTGCGCAAGCGCGCTTTTGTGGTGCCGAGGGCATCAGCAATGTGACCATGTTGTCGATGATGCGTGGCCGCGAATTTCTCGGCGCATATGGCGTTGCGATGCAAGACGGCCCACTGGCCGGCCTGGCAGCCCGCGCCGTGGTGGTGCTGGATGCACAGGACACTGTGCTGTACACCCAGCTGGTTCCCGAAATCACCCAGGAGCCCGACTACGCGGCGGCGTTGGCGGCCTTGGCCTGAGTGACCGCCTCCGCGTGAGGCCCTGCTTCAAACAAGCTGACTGGCGATGCGTATTTCGCCGGTCAGTATTTTGTGGATCGGACAGGCGTTGGCGATTTGCAACAGCCGTTCGCGTTGGGCGCTATCCAGCGCACCATTGAGGGTGATCTTGCGGCTGATGTCGGTGCCACTGGCAGGCGAACCCTCGGGGGCAAGCGCCAGTTCCACCTGCACGCCTGTCAGTGGCCATTGCTTGCGGCCGGCGTACATCATCAAGGTGACGGCGGTGCAACTGCCCAGCGCCGATAGCAGCATATGTTTGGGCGATGGTGCGGTATCGCCGCCGCCCACATCCAGCGGTTCGTCGACAAGCCAACGGTGGCCATGCGCATCGTCCAACGCGACGAGGAACGGCGTGCTGCCAATACTGGCGTGCACGGTAATGGTGTCCATCTGTAGTCTCCTGTAAAAATCAGCGCATCTGCCCAAACCTGCCGCTATTGAAATCGGCAATGGCCTGGATGATTTCCTGCTGGCTGTTCATCACAAACGGGCCATGGCCCACCACCGGCTCGTCGATGGGCTCACCGGCCAGCAATAACAACTTGGCATTGCTGTTGGCTTCGATCATCACCCCTGAACCCGCAGTGGACAGCGTGGCCAATTGCGCGGCGCGCAATACCGCCTCGCCATTGATCTGCACGGTGCCATCCAGCACCACGATCAGCGTGCTCCAGCCTTCCGGCTGCGGCAGCTCAACGCGCTTGCCGGCAGTCATGCGGATGTCCCACACGTTCATCGGACTGAAGGTGCGCGCCGGGCCCGGATTGCCGGCGTAATCACCGGCAATCACGCGCAGCGTTCCGGCCTCTGCGGGCAGAGCCACCGCCGGGATCTGTGCATCCACGATGCCCTGATAGCCCGGCGGGGCCAGCTTGTCCTTGGCTGGCAGGTTGATCCACAGCTGCACCATTTCAAACGGCCCACCCTTGGCGGCATAGGCGGGCGAATGGAATTCTTCGTGCAAGATGCCGCCGGCAGCGGTCATCCACTGCACATCGCCTTTGCCGATGATGCCGCCGTTGCCGGTGGAGTCGCGATGCTCCACCTCGCCGGCATACACAATGGTGACGGTTTCGAAGCCACGATGCGGGTGTTGGCCCACGCCGCGGCGCTCGCGGGTGGGCTCAAATTGGGTGGGGGCGGCATAGTCCAGCAGCAGGAATGGGCTGCGCTCGGCCACGCCCGGGCCGTTGTAGCCGAACATGCCATGTACCGGAAACCCATTGCCCACCCAATGCCGGCCGGGGGCGCCGGCGACTTCGAGAACCTTCTTCATGGCCTTGCTCCAATGCGGGCCGGCAGGGTGCCGGTTGCCTTGGTGGACAGCATGTATTGTCTGATGTTTGCAATCAATCGTTCAAAATATTACTTATTGTTCCATAAGTGACGCTTATTTGGTGAAGCTGATCTCCAGCGCCGTATAAAATGGTGCCTGTGGCGGTACGAATACGCGTTTGTCGCGGACATAGCGCTGCAAGCAGATCGCCAGCGGTGAGCTGCCTTGCCGCCACGTCTGCTGCACACGGCCATCCGCATCCAGCTGCATCACCACGGTGAAGGCGCTGAAGTCCTTTTGTGGCTTGCCCAGCGAGCATTCCACCACGCCCGCATCCAACAGCGCCTGCTGCGCCGCCAGCATCGCGGCATGTGCCGCACCCGTCACGCTGGCCTCATCACGGGTCGCCAGTGGCTTGGCATCGGCGTAGTCCAGCGGCGCGGTGGCGCTCGCCGATTGCGGGTCGGCGAGGAGCAAGGCCGCGAGCAGCATCTGCATCACGGTGGATTACCGGTTTCCACCGCGCGGGCCGCCACGGTGGCCGCCGGGCTTGGGGCCACCGGGGCGCGGGCCACGCGGGCCGGCGTTGTTGGGGCCATTGCCGGATGGGCGCGGGCCACCCGGGCGCGGGCCGCCCGGACGCGGGCCGCGTGGGCGGTCTGCATAGGGGTTGAAGCCGCCGGGATTGGCGTGGTCGGAGGGGAAGCTGGGGGCGTTGCCGGGGTGGCCATACGGTTTGGCTTGACGCTGCGGGCGGGCATCCCCACCAAAACCGCCATACGGCTTGGGGCTGCGCGGGGCGTCGGC
>DAORUL010000009.1:3216-8103 GCA_035433165.1 Thermomonas sp.
CCGGCGGGCTTGTTGCCATACGGCTTGCGCGGGCCACGCGGGCCGTCGGGATTGCGGTGACCGGAGGGGCCGGTATCGACGCCATCGGGCACATACCAGGTGCGCATGGCGGCGGGGTTGCCTTCACCGCGTTGCTCGCCGGGCTTCATGCGTTGGCCGGGTTGGTGCGGGCCTTTGATCTTCATGCGCTTGTCGGCTTGCTTGGCGGCCATTTCGCCGCTGACGGTCAGCCCGCCGCTGGGGCGCTTGCCGCCGCGACGGCCGCGGTCTTCGCGGAATTGGTCGAAGCGACGCAGCTCGCGGCCTTCGTCAGCGGTGTTATGGCCGCCCACGTAGCCGTGGCCGCGGGCGTTGCCGGTGACCACCGTTTTGCTGGCTTTGCGCTGGCCCAGCACCGGCATCAGGGTGAGTGCGGACGGCGCGCCGTCTTCCAGCCCCACCGCCTTGCGCAGGGCATCCACCTCGGCCTGCGGCAGTTCTTGTGAATGCCCGCGCAGCAGCGGTTGCGGCAGGCGTGCGCTGCCATAACGAATGCGCTTCAAGCGGCTGACCTGGCAACCTTGCGACTCCCACAGCCGGCGCACTTCGCGGTTGCGGCCTTCTTTCAGCAGCACGCGGAACCAGTCGTGGGAATCGGTACCGCCGATGCGTTCGATTTCGTCGAATTTGGCCGGGCCATCGTCCAGTGCCACGCCACGGGCAAGGCGATCGACGATTTTGTCGCTGACCACGTCTTCGCCTTCCGGTGCACGCACGCGGCACACATATTCGCGTTCGACCTCATGGCTGGGGTGCATCATCGCGTTGGCCAATTCGCCATCGGTGGTGAGCAGCAGCAGGCCCGAGGTGTTGATGTCCAACCGGCCGATCGCGACCCAGCGTGCGCCTTTCAGCGCGGGCAGGGCGTCAAAAATGGTGGGGCGGCCTTCGGGGTCTTCGCGGGTGGTCACTTCGCCTTCCGGCTTGTTGTACATCAACACACGCGAAGGGTCGGTCAGCGCGCTGGCCACAAAGGTCTTGCCGTCGATGTCGATCTTGTCGCCGCCGGTAATGCTCATGCCGGTCTGCGCGGTTTCACCATTGACCTTGACCAGGCCATCGGCAATCCGCTGTTCCAGTGCGCGGCGCGAACCCAGCCCGGCTTGCGCCAGGACTTTATGCAGGCGTTCTTCGATGCGAGGGGCCTCGGTGGCGGCGGCCTTGACTTTCAGGCTCAGCGGGCGGCGGGGGGTCTTGTCATTGCTCATGGGTGTGCTCCGACGATGCGGGGTTCGCGTCGTCTCGTGTTGGGGTTGAATCGAGGTTGTCTGAGGGTGTGTCTGAAGCGGCATCGGACATCAATTCCGCTTCGATGTTTAACTCTTCCGCATCCGTGGCGGGCTCGGCTGCCGGTTCGGCAATGCTGGCGGGGACGGCCGGTTCGAACGGCAGTTGCGGCTCCAGCTCGCCGATGTCACGCAGTTCCGACAGCGGCGGCAATTCGTCCAGACGCTTGAGGCCGAAGTAGTCGAGGAACGTCTTGGTGGTGGCCAGCAGCTCGGGCTTGCCGGGTACGTCGCGGTGGCCGACGACGCGGATCCAGTCGCGTTCTTCCAACGCCTTGATGATGTTGCTGTTGACCGTCACCCCGCGGATTTGCTCGATCTCGCCACGCGTGATGGGTTGCCGGTAAGCAATCAGCGCCAAGGTTTCCAGCGTGGCGCGGGTGTATTTGGTCTGCCGCTCGCTCCATAGCCGGGCCACCCACGGGTGCACATCGGCCTTGATCTGGTAGCGCCAACCACTGGCCACTTCGACCAAGGCCACACCGCGCTCGGCGCAGGCCTCCTGCAGGGCCAGCAGGGCGATTTCAACGGCGTTGTCGGGGATCGGTTCGTCGAGCGGGAACAAGCCTTTGAGCTGGACCAACGGCAACGGCTGGTGACTGGCCAGCAGGGCCGCTTCGATGATGCGGGTGATCAGGGGTTGGTCGATTTCGGTCATGCGCTTGGCTCGGTGTCGTCATCGAACTCGCTGGACAGCTCGGACAGTGCCGGGGTGTTGGCATCGCCGGCCAGCGACTTCACATAGATCGGTGCCGTGGGTGATTCCTGCACGATATCCACCAACTGCTCCTTGGCCAGCGTGAGCAGGCCGAGGAAGGTGACCACCACGCCCAGCCGGCCTTCTTCCACGGTGAACAGCGATTCGAAGCGATGGAACACGCCATCGTTGAGGCGCTCCAGCAACTCGCCCATGCGCTGGCGCACACTCAGGGCATCGCGTTTGATCGCGTGCTGGGTGAACAATTCGGCACGCTTGAGCACATCGTGCAGGGCCAGCAACATTTCGCGCAATTCCACCGGCGGCGGCAGGCGCACGCTGGCGTGTTCGGGCACGAAGGCGCTGGCCACACTGGTGTCGCGATCCAGGCGCGGGAGGCTGTCGATGTCTTCCGCCGCCTGCTTGTAGCGTTCGTACTCCTGCAGGCGGCGCACCAGGTCGGCGCGCGGGTCATCTTCCAGGCCTTCGTCGCTGGGCGGGCGCGGCAGCAGCATGCGCGATTTGATTTCGGCCAGAATCGCAGCCATCACCAGATATTCGGCGGCCAGCTCGAAACGCATTTCCTGCATCGACTGGATGTAGTCCACGTATTGGCGGGTGATCTCCGCCACGGGAATATCCAGGATGTCCAGATTCTGCCGGCGAATCAGGTACAGCAGCAGGTCCAGTGGGCCTTCGAAGGCATCCAAAATGACTTCCAACGCATCCGGCGGGATATACAAATCCTTCGGCACTTCCACCACCGGCTGCCCAAGCACCATCGCCAGCGGCATTTCCTGCTGCTGGGGACGCGGGTTTGGATTGTGGGTGGCGGCATCGGCCAGTGGAGCGATGCTGGTTTCGGATGTCATCGGTTGGGGGCCCCCTCCGGGCCACACCTGTCGCAATGGCCAGTCGGCCGGGGTACGTTGTCTTGTAGATACGGGTTCGCCATGCCGATACGCATGCGCCGGAACAGGGCGGCATCGAAACAGGTGGCAGGGGTGGCCGGATTGGCGGATGCGGGGCGACGCGAAAACGTCGGATGGCCGCACCGGCCGCAGGATCGGGCCGGGCACTGACTGGCAAGATTAAGGGTTGCCGGCGCGGCTGTCCACTGCAGCCCCTTACAATGCAGGCATTGATTCATGGAGGTGCGGCCATGTGGTATGCGATTGAAGGATGGGATGGGCCGGGGGTGCTGGCCAAACGGATGGCGGCGCGGGCCGAACATTTGGCGCGCCTGCATGCGCTGCGCGACCAGGGCCGCTTGCTGCTGGCAGGTCCGTGTCCTGCCATGGATGCGGAAGACCCGGGCCCGGCGGGCTTTTCCGGCAGCATTGTGATTGCCGAATTTGCCTCGCTGGATGACGCCCGCGCGTGGGCCGATGCCGACCCGTATTGCGCCGCCGGGGTGTACCAGCGGGTGGATGTGCGCCCGTTCCGCAAGGTCTTGCCATGACTACGGGCTGGACCGAGGCCGATATCCCGCGCCTGAACCCGGAGCGCATGGCGAAGATGCGGGCGTTGCTGACGCAGTACCTGGCGCCCACACGTCTGGCGATCCGCGACGACAGCCACAAGCACGCCGGGCACGCCGGCAGCCGGCTTGGGCTGGGCCATTTCAGTATCGCGATTGAAAGCGCCGCATTCGTCGGCAAGCTGCCCTTGGCCCGGCACCGACTGGTGTATGCGGCCTTGGGCGCGATGATGCAGACCGATATCCACGCCCTGTCGATCACTGCCACCACCCCGAACGCGGCCGACGAAGTGGGCTAAGGCCCGCTATACTCATCCGTTGGCATTGATTTTGAGTGCCTTTTATTCCAAGCAGAACAACAGCTTGGGATTACAACTTAATTTAAACAATAATGCGATGCGCCAGCGTCGCCAGGGTTTACCGACGCGCATGCGCCTTTCCACCATCAAGCTGTCCGGCTTCAAGTCCTTCGTTGACCCCACCACCGTGCATCTGCCGACCAATATGACCGGCATCGTGGGGCCCAATGGCTGTGGCAAGTCGAACATCATCGACGCCATCCGTTGGGTGATGGGCGAAAGCGCGGCCAGTCGCTTGCGGGGCGATTCACTGACCGACGTGATTTTCTCCGGCAGCTCGGCGCGCAAGCCGGTGTCACAGGCCAGCGTGGAGCTGATTTTCGACAACAGCGACCACACGATTACCGGCGAGTACGCCGCGTTCAATGAAATTTCGGTCAAGCGCACGGTCAGCCGCGATGGTCAAAGCGGGTATTACTTGAATGGCGGCAAGTGCCGCCGCCGCGACATCACCGATTTGTTCCTGGGCACCGGACTGGGTCCGCGCAGCTACTCGATCATCGAGCAAGGCATGATTTCGCAGGTGATCGACGCCAAGCCCGAAGAACTGCGCGTCTATCTGGAAGAAGCCGCCGGTATCTCCAAATACAAGGAACGCCGCAAAGAAACCGAAACCCGGATTCGCCACACCCGTGAAAACCTGGACCGCTTGAACGACTTGCGCGAGGAAGTGGGCAAGCAATTGCAGCACTTGGCGCGGCAGGCCAAGCAGGCCGAGCAATACCAAGCCATTCAAGCCGAGCGCAGCATCAAGGATGCGCAGTGGAAGGCGCTGGAATTTCGTGCGCTGGACACGCGCCTGCAAGGGCTGCGGGAAAAGCTGCTGCGTGAGGAAACCCGGCTGGAGCAAGTCATCGCCGAACAGCGCGAAGCCGAACGCGAACTGGAAACCGGGCGCGAGCGCCGCGAAACCGCCAGCCAGGCATTGAACGCGGCGCAAGCCGGGGTCTATCAAGTCGGCAGCACACTGGCACGGGTAGAGCAGCAAATCGCCCATCAGCAGGAGCTCTCGGTGCGCTTGCAACG
>DAORUL010000009.1:8203-28274 GCA_035433165.1 Thermomonas sp.
GCCTCGCGTGCGGGCGAGGTGGAGCGTACCCGCATCGAACAATTGGACCGGCAGATTTTCGATGCCGACCGCCGCCGCAGCCAATTGCATGAAGAGCGTACCGGGCTGGATTTGCTGAGCTTGAGCGATGCCTTCGCGCAACTTGAGCTGGAACACGAAACGCGCAAGGAGTCCCTGGAGGCGCTGAGCGAACAGGTGGAGCTGCGCAAGCACGCCAGCGCCGAACTGCAAGAACAGCAGCGCAGCGCACAAACCGAATTGGCCGAGTTGCGCAAGCAAGCGCAGGCCGCGCGCGGCCGCTTGGCCTCGCTGGAAACCTTGCAGCATGCAGCACTGGGCCAGGAGCAGGGGGCCGCATCGCAATGGCTCAAGGCGCAAGGCTTGGACAGCGCGGCGCGGGTGGGCGAGCGTGTGGTGGTGGAAGCGGGTTGGGAAAATGCGGTTGAAGCCGCGCTGGGGCAATTGATCGAAGCGGTCATCGTGGAGGCGCCCGAACAGTTGGTGGACGCGCTGGGCGAACTGGGCGAAGGCCGCTTGGCGCTGGTCTCGGGTGCCGCCGATGACACCCACTATGCAGCCACCTCGCTGGCCGCCAAAGTGCAAGGCCCGCGTGCGATTCGGCGCTTGCTGGCGCGGCTGCATGCGGCCGAGACACTGGCGGATGCGCGCAACTTGCAGGCCAGCCTGGGCGCGGGCGAGTCGGTCATTACCCGCAATGGCGAGCGTCTGGGCGATGGCTGGGTGCGCATCGCGCGTTCGGGTGCTGCCAAGCAAGGCGCGCTGTTGCGTGAAAAAGACATCCAGCAATTACGCGGCGATATCGAACACCATCAACATCGTGAGCGCGATCTGGAAGCCACGCTGAGCCGCCTGCGCGATGATTTGCTGGCCGCAGAGCAGCAGCGCGAAGACGTGCAACGCCAGTTGTATCAAGCGCATCGCGGCGTGTCGGAAGTTGCCGGCCAATTGCAAAGCCAGCAGGGACGGCTGGAAAACGCGCGCAACCGCATTGCCCGGATTGATGCCGAGCTTGCACAGTTGGGTGAGAGCCTGGATGCCAACAAGGACCATGCCGCACAAGCGCGCATCCGGATTGAAGATGCGTTGGGCCGAATGGGGAATCTGGAATCGGCCCGGCAAACGCTGGAGAACGAACGGCGTTACCTCACCGACAAGCGCGAGCAGGCGCGCAACGCCGCTCGCGAGGCGCGTGATGCCGCGCATGCCTTGGCGTTGAGTCTGGAGTCGCAGCGTGTGCAGGCGGTGGCCTTGGCGCAAGCACTGGAGCGCATGGGCGGCCAGCGCGGGCAGTTGGATACCCGCTTGGGTGACTTGGCCGCGCAGTTGGCTGAAGGTGATGCGCCGGTGCAGGCGCTGGAAGCGCAGCGCCAGGTGGCGCTGGAAGAACGCGTGCGGGTGGACCGTGAATTGGCGCAGGCGCGCTCGCAGTTGGAAGGCGTGGATGCCGAACTGCGCCAGTTTGAACAACTGCGCCAGCAGCGCGATGCGCAAGCTTTGCAGCAGCGCGAGGCCATTGGTCAGCGCAAATTGGAGCAACAAGCCCTGGCGCTGAAGGCCGAGCAATACGCGGCTGCCGTGGTCGAGGCCGGCTTCATCGTCGAAGAGGTGTTGAACACGCTGACCGATGACGCCGACCGCAGCGAATGGGAACGCGCCGTTGCCGAATTGGATGGCAAGTTGCGGCGTTTGGAGCCGGTCAATCTGGCCGCGATTGCCGAGCACGCCGAGGCGGCGCAGCGCAAGGACTATCTGGACGCGCAGGATGCCGACCTCAATGCGGCGCTGGAAACCCTGGAGGAGGCCATTCGCAAGATTGACCGCGAAACCCGTGGCCGCTTCAAGGACACGTTTGATCGCGTCAATGCGGGTGTGCAGGAACTTTATCCGCGCCTGTTTGGTGGCGGCCATGCCTATCTGGAACTGACCGGCGATGATTTGCTGGATACCGGCGTGACCATTCTGGCGCGCCCGCCGGGTAAGCGTGTGTCGAATATTTCGCTGCTCTCCGGCGGTGAAAAAGCGATGACCGCGGTGGCGCTGGTGTTTGCGATCTTCCGCCTGAACCCCGCGCCGTTCTGCCTGCTCGACGAAGTGGACGCGCCTCTGGATGAGGCCAACGTGGGCCGCTTCACCGCGATGGTCAGCGAGATGAGCGAGGCGGTACAGTTCCTGTTTGTCACCCATAACAAAGTCACCATGGAAGCCGCGCGCCAGTTGTCTGGCGTGACCATGCGCGAACCTGGCGTAAGCCGCTTGGTGTCGGTGGATTTGGCCGAGGCCGCACGCATGGCCGGTGCCGCATAAGGAGATTGCTGGATGTCGGATTTGATTTTGCTCCGGGTTGGAATCGCGGTGGCTGTTTCAGTACTGCTGGGTGCCATTATTTTTTTCAGTCGCAGCCGCAATCAAGGCCAAGGGCGTCGCCTGCCACGCGCATCCGACCATGCCGTTGGCCAACGCGTTGAGCCATTCGCAAGCGACAGCGGCGCGGCAGCGCAATGGGATGACACCATGGTGGAACAAGAGCAACTGCCGTTGCCAACCGACACACCGCAGCAAGCATTGGGCAAGCGGCATATCGACCAATTCGACCGCATCATCGCCTTGTACGTGGCGGCGACGGTGGACAACAAACTGCGTGGGCCAGACATCGTGGTCGCTGCCGAAAAGGCCGGCTTGGTGTTTGGCTACATGAATGTGTATCACCGGTTGGTGGATGGTCGTCCGGATGCCGGGCCGGTGTTCAGTGTGGCCAATATCGTCAAGCCCGGCAGCTTCGACATGGCCGATATTGAGCACCTGGAAACCCCTGCGATTGCATTCTTCCTGACCCTGCCTGCGCCCATTTCCGCGCTGGATGCGTGGGAAACCATGGAGCCGGCCGCACAACGCATGGCCAGCTTGTTGGGCGGAGTGGTGTTGGACGAAGAGCGCAACGCATTGGGACGTCAGCGCATTCAGCACATCCGTGAAGAATTGCGCGCCTATGATCGGCAAAACGCCGTGCAGCCGGTGAGCAAACCGGCACGTTGGTGAACACACCCGCCAGCCGTGCCGCCGAGTTGCGGCAGCGTATCGAGGACGCCAACCGGCTGTACCACGAGCTGGATGCGCCGGAGCTCACCGATGCGCAATACGACGCATTGGTGCGCGAGTTGGACGCACTGGAACGCGCACACCCGAAGCTTGCCGATGCCGCATCGCCAACACGGCGAGTAGGCGCTGCACCTTCGGGCCGATTTGCGCCCGTTGTGCATGCGCTGCCGATGCTGTCACTGGGAAATGCGTTTAGCGATGAAGAGGTGAGCGACTTCGTGCGCCGTATCCGCGAGCGACTGGAGCGCGACACGCTGACGTTTTCCGCCGAACCCAAACTGGATGGATTGGCCATCAGCCTGCGCTACCAGGATGGCGTGTTCGTGCAGGGTGCAACGCGCGGCGATGGTGCCACCGGCGAGGATGTCAGCGCCAATCTGCGCACCATTGCGGATATCCCGCACACATTGCAGGGGGCAGGTTGGCCTGCAGTACTGGAAGTGCGTGGCGAGGTGTATATGGCGCGCGCCGATTTCGAGCGCTGGAATCAGCACGCCCGCACGCATGGCGGAAAAGTGCTTGCCAATCCGCGCAACGGTGCCGCCGGTTCGCTGCGCCAACTCGATGCCAGGATCAGTGCGCAGCGGCCACTGAGTTTCTTTGCGTATGGCATCGGCCAGGTGGAAGGTGGCAACTTGCCAGCCACGCATTCGGCCACATTGGCACGGTTGCGTGACTGGGGTTTTCCAGTCAGTGATTTGGCCACGGTGGTGCAGGGTGTGGAGGGGTTGTCGGGCTATTACCAGCGTATCGGAGCGGCGCGGGATGGTCTGGCATTTGATATTGATGGCGTGGTGTACAAGCTGGATGACTATGCCGGCCAGCGTGAAATGGGTTTTGTTGCCCGCGCGCCGCGTTGGGCGATTGCGCATAAGTTCCCCGCTCAAGAACAGACGACCGTGCTCGAATCCATCGAGGTCAATGTCGGCCGCACCGGCGCGGTCACACCGTGGGCACTGATGCGTCCGGTGCAAGTGGGTGGGGTGACTGTCAGCCGCGCCACCTTGCACAATGCCGACCATGTGGCGCGGCTGGATGTACGCAACGGCGACACCGTGATCGTGCGGCGTGCCGGTGATGTGATCCCGGAAGTGGTGCAGGTGGTGTTGACGCAACGCCCGCCGCACACGCAAACGTGGACCATGCCAAGCAACTGCCCCGTTTGCGGATCCGAAGTGGTGCGCGAAGAAGGTGCGGCGGTGTGGCGTTGCTCGGGGGAACTCAGTTGCCCTGCGCAACGGGTGCAGGCGGTGTTTCACTTTGCTTCGCGGCGGGCGATGGATATCGATGGCCTTGGCGAGCGCCATATCGAAACACTTGCCGAAGTAGGGCAGCTGCAGGATGTGTCGGATCTGTATCGGCTCACGCTGGACGATTTGCTGGAGATGAAGCGTCGCGTCGATGCGCGGGATGGCACAACGCCAGAGACCGTGAAGGCCGGCAAAGTTGCGACCAAATGGGCGGATAACCTGATCGCTGCAATCGTGCGCAGCCGTAACACCACATTGGCCAGGTTCTTGTACGCGCTTGGCATCGAACACGTGGGCGAAAGCACTGCCAAGGCGTTGGCGCAATGGTTTGGCGACTTGGCGACGATCCGCCACCTGCCGTGGCCACTGTTCAAGCGCGTACCGGATATCGGTGGCGAAGTGGCGCGTGCGTTGGGGCATTTCTTCGATCAGCCTGGCAATCAACAGGTCATTGACCGCCTGCTGGAGCGCGGCGTACGTATCGGTGACAGCCACGCACCCAACCCGGCGTTGGCTGAGGCCTTGGATTTGGCGACGCTACTGACCGATCTCGATATTCCCAAACTCACGCCGATGCGCGCCGCCCAGCTAGGCGCAGTGTTCACCGATGCGCAGGCATTGCTGGATGCCCCTGTGCACGCACTGACGATCGCGGGGTTGCCGGTTGAAACCGCCAATGCGCTGATTGCATGGCTGGAGAACGACACCAATGCCAGCTTGCTGGTGCGCAGTGCACAGGCGCAAATGGAATTGCGCGCGCGTCTGCCGGAGCGCAGTGCACAGGCGGATGGCCCCCTGCAAGGCAAGACGGTTGTGCTCACAGGGACGCTGGCGTCGATGGGTCGCGATGAAGCGAAACAAAGGCTCGAGGTACTGGGCGCCAGGACGGCAGGAAGTGTGTCCAGGAAGACCGCTTTTGTGGTGGCCGGCAGCGACGCTGGTTCGAAATTGGCCAAGGCCGAGGAGCTTGGGATCGAGGTCTGGGACGAGGCCAAGCTGCTGGCATTCTTGGCGCAACACGGATAAATATTTCACGCATGAAAACCCGCAGCCACTCTCCCCGACCCTCTGCTCCACTGGCGGCGGAGCGGGGGCAAAGCCAAGGTGAGGTGTCGGTGGATTGGCGTCCAACTGCCGGCCTTGATGCGATCCGCCTGCGTGCTCGTTTCAACCGCCTTGTGCGTGAGTTCTTCCACACTCGCAACGTGTTGGAAGTCGAAACTCCGGTGCTGTCGCTGGCCGGCAATACCGAACCCAACATCGCCTCGTTTTCGCTGGAATTTTCCGGCCGCACCAATGGCGCGCCGCGCACGCGCTGGTTGCGGACATCGCCCGAGTTCGCGCTCAAGCGGCTGCTGGCAGCTGGCGTTGGTGATTGCTATGAGTTGGGCCGGGTATTTCGCGATGGCGAAGCCGGTGGTCGCCATAACCCGGAATTCAGCATGCTGGAGTGGTACCGCATCGGTTGGGACCATCTGCGTCTGCTCGAGGAAACCGTGGCGCTGGTGCGCGCTGCATTGGCGCTGGTGGGGCGCGATGCCGCGCTGGTTACGCTCACGTTTCGGGAGTTGTATTGGCAGCGGCTGCAACTGGATCCACTGACTGCGGACAGTGAGACGTTGCGCAATGCATTGGGCGATGTGGGCATCGACCCGACAGGTCTTACCCGTGACGACTGGCTGGATGTGTTGATGACTCACCGCCTGCAACCGGCATTCGCCCGCGACCAGTTGCTGGCGGTGCACGACTGGCCGGCCTCGCAGGCGGCGCTGGCACGCATCCGCAACGATGAGCCGCCGGTGGCCGAACGTTTTGAGTTGTATCTGGGTCCGCTGGAATTGGCCAATGGCTATCACGAGCTCCGTGATCCTGGCGAGCAGCATGCACGCTTTGGGCGCGATGCTGCGCTGCGTGTGCAGCGCGGTTTGCCCAGGATCCCCACGGACACGGCATTGTTGGCCGCGATGGCACACGGATTGCCCGCTTGCGCCGGGGTAGCCGTCGGAGTAGATCGATTGTTGATGGCAATGTTGGGGACATCGCGCATCGCGGATGTATTGGCATTCGAGTTCGCGAAGGCCTGATTTGCAAGCTGAATGCGTAATATCTGACAAGGGGGCATACCCGCAGTTTTTGCCTGCGATTCAGTTGCCATGATTAGATTCAGGACACGAGGATCGCGCCCATGCCGGGCCGAGGGAAGGAGGATTTCATGATGCGTAACTTGCTTGCCGTTGCTGTCACTGTATTGGCGGCGTCCGCCGCGCCTCCTGCGTCTGCCCAGTATTACGGTGGCGATGGCTACCGGGGTGACAGCGTGCGTTGCGAATCCGATGATGGGCGCTATCGCGAGTGCCCCACCGGCGGTGGCCGCGCAATGTTGGAGCGCCAGTTGTCACGTACTGCCTGCATCGAAGGTCGCACCTGGGGCCAGGGACGCGGGGGGGTGTGGGTGGATGATGGTTGCCGTGCCGATTTCCGCGTGCAGAGTCGTGGCGGTGGCTATAACGGTGGTTACAACGATGGCTATGGCCAAACCGTGCGCTGTGAGTCCAATGATGGGCGCAGCAATCGCTGTGCCTTGCCGGGGCGCGGCCGTGCCCAATTGGTACGGCAGATTTCCAGCAGCGCGTGCATCGAAGGGCGTACCTGGGGCTCCGATTACGGCAGTGTCTGGGTGGATGATGGCTGTCGCGGCGATTTTTCCGTGATGCGTGGCAATAGCGGTTGGAACGGCGGTGGCTGGGGCGATTCGGGGATTGGTGGCCGCACGTTCCGTTGCGAGTCCAACGACAATCGCTACAACGAATGCGCCGCCAATGTCCGCGCAGGAGTGCAGCTGGTGCGTCAATTGTCCAGTTCGCCGTGTATCCAGGGCCGCAGTTGGGGCTATGGCCGCAACGGTATCTGGGTTGCGCAGGGCTGTCGCGCCGAGTTTCGCAGCTACTGAGTCAATGCCCTTGGCAGCAGCAACCGGCACCCGCGTGGTGCCGGTTTGCGTTTGCAATGACGGATAATGCGCCGATGACACTTCACACCTTCGACTACGACCGTTACGACCACGTGCGCCCAATCCGCTGGATCGGCGATGCCTTGGACTTGCTGGATCAGCGACAGCTGCCTTTTGTGGTGGAGTATGTCCGCTGCACCACTAGCGATGCGGTGGCGGAAGCCATCCACGCGCTGACCGTACGCGGCGCGCCCGCGATCGGGATTGCGGCGGCATGGGGTGTGGTATTGGCGGCCCGCACGCTGCAAGCGGACAGCGGCAGTGCGGCGCTATTGAAAATGGAGCCGGCCCTGCAGCGTCTGAATGCCGCACGTCCGACGGCGGTGAATTTGGCATGGGCATTGGCGCGCATGCGCGGCGTTCTGGCCCATGCGGGCGCGGACTGGTGCGAGGCATTGGAGCAAGAGGCGCACGCCATCGAAAGCGAAGACTTGACGGCGAATCGGCATATGGGCGCATCGGGCGCGGCGCTGATTGCGGCGGGCAGTGGAGTGCTGACCCACTGCAATACCGGCTCACTGGCCACGGCAGGCTTCGGTACCGCACTCGGGGTGATCCGCGCCGGCGTTGCGCAAGGCGCGATTGCGCAGGTGTTTGCAGGGGAAACCAGACCCTGGAATCAGGGTGCACGCCTAACTGCATGGGAGCTGCAACAAGATGGCATCGCTGCCACTTTGATCGCCGATTCTGCGGCGTCCCATCTGATGAAAACCGGGCAGGTGCAATGGGTGATCGTGGGTGCCGACCGCATCTGCGCCAATGGCGATACCGCCAACAAGATCGGCACCTACCAGCTGGCTATCGCGGCCCGCCACCATGGGGTGAAATTCATGGTGGTGGCGCCGTCGTCCACCGTGGACATGGCCACCGCCTCCGGTGAATTGATTGACATCGAAGAGCGCGACCCCGCCGAATTGCTCGCGTTCCGTGGCGAACGCGTGGTGGCCGAAGGCGTGCGCGCATGGAACCCGGTGTTCGACGTGACGCCGCACGATTTGATCGATGCCATCGTCACGGAAAAGGGCGTGGTGGAGCGCCCCGATCCGCAGCGCATGCACGCCCTGTTCGGGTAGTGCCATAACTGCTTGATCCTTCATGCAATCGGGGTGCTTTCAAGGCCCCCGGATGCTATAATTCCGTGTTGCTGAAATTCCCGCAAAACGCGCTTGCGAAACTGGTTTTCGCAGGTGGCTTGCGGGCCTGAAATCACGCTATACAACGGACGCACGATGGCCGATCTCGCCAAGGAAATCATCCCCGTCAAATTGGAAGACGAGATGCGGCGCAGCTACCTCGATTACGCGATGAGCGTGATCGTGGGGCGCGCACTTCCCGACGTCCGCGATGGCCTGAAGCCGGTACATCGGCGCGTGCTGTTCGCGATGAACGAGCTGGGCGCGCACAGCAACAAGCCGTATTACAAATCGGCGCGTATCGTCGGTGACGTGATCGGTAAATACCATCCGCATGGTGACCAATCGGTGTATGACACCTTGGTGCGCATGGCGCAGCCATTCTCGCTGCGCTACCTGCTGGTGGACGGTCAGGGCAACTTCGGTTCGGTGGACGGTGACCCGGCGGCGGCGATGCGCTACACCGAGGCGCGGATGGCGCGGCTCAGTCATGAGTTGATGGCCGATATCGACAAGGACACCGTCAATTTCCAGCCCAATTACGACGAAAAAGAACAAGAACCCACGGTCATGCCGACCCGGTTCCCGAACCTGTTGGTCAATGGTTCGGCCGGTATTGCGGTGGGTATGGCCACCAATATCCCGCCGCACAATTTGGGTGAAGTGGTCGATGCGCTGCTGGCGCTGATCGACGATCCGCAGATCGACATCGACGGCCTGATGGATCACATCCCCGGCCCGGATTTCCCCACCGCCGGCATCATCAATGGCGTGGGCGGCATCCATGTGGCGTATCGCACCGGCAAGGGCCGCGTGCGCATGCGCGCCAAGGCCGATATCGAAGTGGCGGACAACGGCCGCGAATCGATCATCGTCACTGAAATTCCGTATCAGGTGAACAAGGCCAAGCTGATCGAAAAGATCGCGGAACTGGTCAAGGAAAAGAAGCTGGAAGGCATCAGTGAATTGCGCGATGAGTCCGACAAGGACGGCATGCGCATCTTCATCGAAATCAAGCGCGGCGAATCGGCCGAGGTGGTGCTGAACAACCTGTATTCGCAGACCCAGATGGAGTCTGTGTTCGGCATCAATATGGTGGCGCTGGTCGACGGCCGCCCGCAGTTGTTGAACTTGAAGCAGATTCTGGAAGCCTTCGTGCGCCATCGCCGCGAAGTGGTGACGCGCCGCACGATTTTCGAATTGCGCAAAGCACGCAGCCGCGCCCACATCCTCGAAGGCCTGACCGTTGCGCTGGCCAATATCGACGCGATGATCGAGCTGATCAAGACCTCGGAAAACCCGGGCATCGCCAAGGAGCGCATGTTGGCACGGGTATGGCAGCCGGGGCTGGTGGGCGCATTGTTGGGCGCGGCCGGTGCCGAAGCCTCGCGCCCGGAAGATCTGCCGATGGGCGTGGGTTTGCTGGCGGATGGCTACCAGCTGACCGAAATCCAGGCGCAGCAGATTCTGGAAATGCGCCTGCACCGCCTGACCGGGCTGGAGCAGGAAAAGCTCACCGACGAATACCGCGAGCTGCTGGAAGAAATTGCCGGGTTGATCCGCATTCTGGAAAACCCGGACGTGTTGCTGGATGTGATTCGCAGCGAATTGCGCGATGTCAAAGCCGAATTCAACGACCCGCGCCGCAGCGAAATCCGCGCCTCGGAAGAAGACCTCGACATCCTCGACCTGATCGCGCCGGAAGACGTGGTGGTCACGCTGTCGCATGCCGGCTATGCCAAGCGCCAGCCGGTCAGCGCGTATCGCGCGCAGCGCCGTGGCGGTCGCGGGCGCAACGCGGCGGCCACCAAGGACGAGGATTTCATCGACCAGTTGTGGCTGGTCAACACCCACGACACCCTGCTCACCTTCACCAGCCATGGCCGCGTGTTCTGGCTGCCGGTGTACCAGTTGCCAGAGGCCGGCCCGAATGCGCGTGGTCGCCCGATCGTCAACTGGATTCCGCTGGAAGCTGGGGAGAAGGTGCAGGCGGTGCAGCCGGTGCGCGAATACGCAGACGGCAAATACGTGTTCTTTGCCACCAGAAACGGCACGGTCAAGAAAACCCCGCTGACCGAATACGCCTTCAAGCTGGCACGCGGCAAAATTGCGATCAATTTGGCCGAGGGCGATGCCTTGGTGAATGCCGAGCTCTCCGACGGCAGCCGCGACATCATGCTGTTTGCCAGCAATGGCAAGGCCGTGCGTTTTGCCGGCGACAGCGTGCGTCCGATGGGGCGTACCGCCACCGGCGTGCGCGGCATGAAGCTGGCCACTGGTGAGCAAGTGGTCAGCCTGATCGTGCTGGACGGCGATGGCGACATCCTCACCGCCTGCGAACGCGGCTATGGCAAGCGCACTGAAGTTGCCGAGTTCCCGAAGAAGGGCCGTGGCACCCAGGGCGTGCTCGCCATCAAGACCTCCGAGCGCAATGGCCCGTTGGTGGGGGCAATCCAATTGTCCGATCACCATGACGTGCTGCTGATTTCCGACGGCGGCACCTTGGTGCGCACCCCGGCATCGGCGATTGCGCAGGTGGGCCGCAATACCCAAGGCGTCACCCTGATGCGCATGGCCGAAGACGAAAAATTGCAGGCCATTGAACGGCTGGATGCCAGCTTGGACGAGACCACGGACGAGCCCCCGGCGGCGGTCTGATCGCGACAGGAATGTTTGACCCACAAAGCCCGGCTGCAACGCCGGGCTTTGTTGTTTGTGGCACAGGAATTTCACGCCCGGAAATTCCAACTGTGCAGATCAAGATTCAAACGCTAACGTTCTCTGACCCCCGTTTGCCAGACCCCCGTTTGCCCTTTTGATCTCTTTTGAAGATCGGTCACCAACCGCGCCCGCGGCGGCCCGGGCCAAAATTTCCCTGGCCAATCCCGATACTGATGCCAATTTGGTGTGCGTTGCCGTTATCGTCGTAATAGCGTTTGCAGGTGTTGAACTGGGCTGTCTGGAAATTGCTGTTGCCCATGCGGCTGGAATAGCCGACACCGGCGGTGACACTGCCATGTGGCTTGCTGTCGCAAGTGTCGGCAGGTTGCGCGTGCGCTGCGGCATAAGGCGCGGCGAAACGCGTGGCCGGGTCGTAGGGATAACTGCCCGGCGGCATGTTGCTGTCACCTGATGCGATGGGGGCGTAGGTGCTGCTGGCCTGTGCAGGAGCACTGAGGTTGAGTGACTTGGCCGCTGGCACATCGGATTGGCCGCTGCCTGCGGCGAACGCCGGGGCAATGGCCAGCAGCGGAATTGCCATCAACAGAATGGACTTCATTGCAGCAATTCCGGTACCTGTCGGGAAGCAGGCTATTGCTGCACGGTAGTCCCAGCCAGTTGAACCCCTGCTGTCTTTTGGGGCAAAACGGGCTCAGATTCACTTATCCTGCGGATAATCATGACCATGCCTGCATCACAAGACACCAAGCTTGACCGCATCGTTGCCGAGGCCCGGCGCGCCGCCGAGCAGCGCGAGCAGGGCTATCGCGAGCGTGCGCTGAAGATGTACCCATGGGTCTGTGGCCGCTGTGCGCGTGAGTTCACCCGCGCCAACCTGCGCGAGCTGACGGTCCACCACCGCAACCACAACCACGCCGACAATCCGCCGGACGGCAGCAACTGGGAGCTGTTGTGCGTGTACTGCCACGACAACGAGCACTCGCGCCAGACCGACTACACCGGCGTCAGCGCGCAGGCCGCCGAAGACAAGCCGCTCGCAGCTACTTCCAACCCGTTCGCCGATCTCAAGTCGCTGCTTGGGAAGGGTCCGCCGGAAACGGGGTAGGCCGGGATAAGCGGGGAGCTTCACTCCATATGCCCGTGTGGGCTGGTCTCAGGACTTGAGGCGCGAGTCGGCAATAGTGTCTCCAGCCCCTTCTTGCGAGATGAGCCAAGATGACGACCGCGGAACAATGCGCTGCACTGGGAATGATTTCGGAGCGCGACTTCGAGGATGTTTGGGAGGTATATCTGCGCCCCGATGGCGAATTCTTTGGCTATGCCGAGGTGGTCCATCAGCCCATTGAGCATGTGTGGACGGTAGTCGAGACCGGCTGGATCGGCGATGGGAATTGGTACGCGGTGCCCGGTAACCAAGCTCGACAAGCACCGCGCTGATGTTGGCATGCTTGAACTCGATCGACTGTTTGCTGCGTTGATCCAGCCTTTCCAAAAGTGCCTTGTTGTGGTGGCCTGTTCCTATTCCCGGAGCAGAGCGGCAACAGCTTGCCAAGCATGCGCGGTGGTAGCCGGTCCGTGGGCGAAGGTTCGCGCATAACGGCAAACAATCGACAAAAGTGGTCTGGTAATTCGGTGTTGTAGTGAACTACACTACCAATCACAGAATTCTGGCCGCCCGGTCGGGAACTCACGGAAACCACCATGTCTGCGCACGCTCTCACCGTCCAAGCCGTCAACCACACCTTCCGCGGCGGCCACCGCGCGTTGCAGGATATTTCGTTGCAGCTTGCCCCCGGCGTGCTGGGGCTGCTGGGCCCCAACGGTGCAGGCAAGTCCACGCTGATGCGGATTCTGGCCACTCTGACCAAGCCGACCTCCGGCAGCGTCAGCTGGAATGGCCATGACATCGCCAGGGAGCCCGACCGTCTGCGGGCCGTGCTGGGCTACCTGCCGCAGTATTTCGGGGTGTATGACAGTCTGGATGCGCGGGAATTCCTCGCGTTTTTGGCTGCCGTGAAGGGGATCGGCGGCAAGGCGGCGCGCCTGCGCATCGAGGCCTGTCTGGACATGGTGGGGCTGGCCGACACCGGCGACCGCCGGCTTGGACAATTCTCCGGGGGCATGCGGCAGCGGGTCGGGATCGCGCAAGCGCTGCTGAACGACCCGGCCCTGCTGATCGTGGACGAGCCCACGGTGGGGCTGGATCCGGACGAGCGCCTGCGCTTCCAGCATCTGATCACCGATCTGGCGGCAGACCGCGTGGTGATCCTGTCCACCCATATCGTGTCGGACGTGGAAGCCAGTGCCAGCCAGATTGCCGTGATGGCCGCCGGCCAGTTGCGCTTCCATGGCACGCCGGGGCAGTTGATTGCCAGCGCCGAAGGGCGGGTATGGGAATGGACGGTGCAGGAACCGGATCTCGCTGCGGTGCGCAGCGGGCAGACTCTGGTGGGCTCGCTGCGCCGCCCGGATGGCATCCGCGTGCGCGTGCTGAGCGAGGCGTCTCCGAACCCGCTGGCGCGTCCGGTGGCGGCCGGCCTGCAGGACGGCTACAGCTGGCTGTTGCAGGGAGCACATTGACATGCCGGCCTTGCAACGGTTTCTGGCAATCCTGCTGGCCGATCTTCGCGTGCGCACACGCACCGCCCGTTTCTGGTGCGTGCTTGCGGTCATGATGGTGGCGGCCTGGTGGTGCCTGCCCGGCGCTGATGCGCCGTACGCGGCGGTGATGCTGTGGGGTGGGGCGCGCGGCAGTTTCTCCAGTGCGTGGGTGGGCATGGTGCTGGCGATGGTGTTCACCCTCCTGCTCAATCTGGGCGGGTTCTACCTGGCCCGCGGCACGCTGGTGCGCGACATCGAGACCCGCGTGTGGGAACTGCTGGTGGCCACGCCAATGACGCGGCGTGCCTACCTGCTCGCAAAATGGGCCAGCCACATGCTGGTGTTCGTGGTGATCATCGTGGCGTGCTTGGGCGTGGGGCTGGTGGCGCAATGGGTGCGCGCCGAGGACCGCAGCATCGATCTGGTGGAACTGGTCAAACCGGTGCTGCTGCTGACTTTGCCGGGCTTGGCCATGACCGCCGCCGCGGCGATCTGGTTTGACCTGCTGCCGCCGTTGCGGCGAACCGCGGGCAACGTGCTGTTCTTCGTGCTGTGGACCACGGCACTGGCGGTGGGTGTGGCCGGCTTCGAGGCGAAAAGCCCGGTGGTGCGCGAAGGCTGGATCAGCGATGCCGGTGGGTTGTTGGTGGCCGGGCGCGACTTCCACCAGGTGCGTGAAGCGCAGACCGGCAAGCCGCAGGAGTACGGCTTCAGCCTGTTTTCCCCAGCGCCCAAGGCGGGCTTGGTGCGCTTTGAATGGCGGCACTGGGCGGTGCGGCCGATGGACCTGCTGGGCCGCGTGTTGTGGTTGCTGGCGGGCATGGGCATGGTGCTGCTTGCCGCCCCGCTGCTGGATCGTTTTGCTGCGCGCACGTCCGGGCGCGAGGCGCAGGCGCGTGCACCGGGACTGGCGCTGGGTTGGCTGGGCACGGTCTTGCAGCCATTGGCGCGGACGGCGTTCGGGGCGCTGGTCGCGACCGAGTTGACCGCATGCCTGCGCGAGCGCCCGCGCTGGTGGTGGCTGGTGTGGGCGGGGGTACTGGGCCTGCTGCTGTTCGGAAGCCCCGAGGTCATGCGGACGGGGCTGTTGCTGGGTTGGTTGCTGCCGCTCGACGTGCTGGCACGCGGGGCCCTGCGCGAGCGCGACCAGCGCACCGGGATGATGGTGTTTTCCAGTGCCGGCGCGGTATGGCGCGTGCCGGCATCGCGCTGGCTGGTCGCAGTGTCGCTGCTGTTGCTGTGCACGTTTGCAGGCCTCGCCCGGTTGGCCTTGCAGGAACCGATGCAGGTGCTTGCGGCGCTGGCAGTCACCGCCGCGTTGGCCAGCGCCGGGCTGGCGTTCGCGGCGGTGTGCCGCAATGCGCGCCCCTTCGAGTTGGTGCTGGTGGCGGCGATCTATGTGGCCACGCAAGGCGCGAGATTGTTCAATGTCCAGTCCGCCCCGCTGCCAACCCTGCTGTTGCACCTGACGGTGACCGCAATCTCGTGGGTGGCCATTGCCGTGGCATGGCCTCGCCTGATCAATGCTGTCCGGGACAATTCCTGAGGGAATCAAGCGCGCTTAATTCCCTCCGTCCCCGTGTGCAGCTTGGTCGCGTCCCCTTTGGCCGTCCGGCGACGCAAGCGTTTGTCGTCGTACATCGCGGCATCCGCACGCGCCAGCTCAACCTCGGCCTCGGCGGTTGCTGCCTTCACCACGCCGATACTGGGCCCGGCGTATTCGATGCTTCGACCGCCAAGGTCAAACCGCCCGGTGGTGGCTGCGCGCAGGCGTTCGCACATCTGGTGCGTGGCGTTTTCGGTATCTGCAGGGACAGTGCCAACCACCACGAATTCATCGCCACCAATGCGGGCACAGAAATTATCGGAGCGGTGGCAGGACGCCAGCGCGTTGCCAATGACGACAAGGAAATGATCGCCGGCGTCATGCCCAAAGTGGTCATTGATATGTTTGAATCCATCCAGATCGATGAACGCGATCAGGACATCGCTGCCATCGCGTGCGCGATGGTGCAGGCGGCGATCCAGCTCCTCCAGCAGTGCGCGGCGATTGGGCAGGCCGGTCACCACGTCGGTCATGGCATTGCGCTGGAGTTGGGTATTGGCGGCCTGCAAGGACTGCAGCAGTTGCTCGCGTTCCACATGTTGGCCGATGAGATAGGCAAACAGATTCAGCACACGCTCGGCACCGTCACGCAGCGGCAGCCGTTGGTTGCTGGCCGCACACAAGGTGCCATGCAGGGCACCGTTCGCACCCCGAATGGGGGTGCTGGCATACGTGGCAATCCCCAACGCCTGCGCGGCATCGGAATCCCCCCAGCAGCCAGCCACGTCATCCGTGTAGCTGCGGCCTTCCTCCAGCGCACGCTTGCACAAGGTGTCACCCCACGGGACGGTGAGCCCTTCCGGAATGATCAGACTGCGCGAATTGCGTGCATACAGCACATGCTGCACTCCCACGGTTTCATCGATCGTCGTCATATAGGTCGACTCAAGCCCGCTGGCCACCTCGAGCAGTTCAAGCAAGGGGCGAACCAACCCTTCCAACGATGTGGCCGTGGTCAGTGCGTCGGCAAGTGGCGCAAACAGATTGGCCGGTGATGGCGTGGAGACGGTGTGCATCAGCGCATCTTCTTTGAATTTCCGAAATTGTTCAAAAGGTGGCCGGAAGAACGAATGATATTTCCAGGCGAATGGACTCTGGCCGCATTTGGGTTCTTCTTGATGCAGCCTCTGGCAAAATTGCCCGGTCAGCCGTCCCGGCCCCGGAGCCTTCATGCCCACGCTTGCCCACCATGTACCCGATCCCGCGCAGGTCCCCGCGGGCACCACGCTGACCATTGCCCGGCCCGACGACTGGCATCTGCATTTGCGTGACGATGCGCTGTTGCAGGCGGTGCTGCCGCATACGGCAAAGCAGTTTCGCCGCGCCATCGTGATGCCGAATCTGCGGCCGCCGGTGACCACCACGGCGCTGGCGGAAGAGTATCGCGAGCGCATCTTGGCGGCGCGGCCGGCGGGCTCGGACTTCGAGCCACTGATGACGCTGTACCTCACTGACAACACGCCAGCCGAGGAAATCCACCGCGCCAAGGCCAGCGGCCTGGTGCATGCGGTGAAGTTGTACCCGGCCGGTGCCACCACCAATTCCGATTCCGGCGTGACGGACTTGAAGCACACCTGCGCGGCGCTTGCGGCGATGCAGGACACCGGCATGGTGCTGGCGGTGCACGGCGAAGTGACCGACCGCCAGATCGACATCTTCGACCGCGAAAAGATGTTCATCGACAACATCCTGATTCCGCTGCGCCGTGATTTTCCCGGCCTGCGCGTGGTGTTGGAGCACATCACCACGCAGGATGCGGCGGACTATGTGCGTGATTCCGGTGGCGATATCGCCGCAACGATCACTGCGCACCACCTGCTGTACAACCGCAATGCCATTTTTACCGGCGGCATCCGCCCGCATTACTACTGCTTGCCGGTACTCAAGCGCGAGCGGCATCGTCAGGCGCTGCTGGATGCCGCGACCAGTGGCGATGCGCGTTTCTTTCTGGGTACCGATTCGGCCCCGCACGCACGCGGCGACAAGGAAGCCGACTGCGGCTGCGCCGGCTGCTACACCGGCTTGCACGCGCTGGAGCTGTACGCCACGGCATTCGAGGCGGCCGGCCGACTGCAGCGGCTGGAGGGTTTCGCCAGTCATTTCGGTGCCGACTTCTACCGCCTGCCACGCAATACCGGCACGCTGACGCTGCGCAAACAGGACTGGGTGATCCCCGGCGAGCTGCCGTATGGCGAGCGCACGCTGGTGCCACTGGCGCCAGGGGAAACCCTGGGCTGGACGATTGCGCTTCGCTGACTATAGTTTCATATGCCCAACCCCTCCACGCCGTCCGGCCACCTGCTGCACCTGCTGCCCGAGGCGGTGGTGCAAACCGATGCGCTGTGGCAGATCACCTACCTGAATCCGGCGTGGCATACGCACACCGGCCATGCAGTGGAGGCGGCGCTCGGCAGGTCGCTGCTGGAGTTCGTGCATCCCGATGACATCGGCACCTTGCGCGCGGGCATGCCGGTGTTCCGGCTGCGACTTGCCAACGCGGACTATCGCTGGGTGCGCTTGCAGCTGCATCCGGAAACGGACGCGGCGGATCGGGTGATCAGCCGCCAGGGCGTGCTCATTGAAATTGCCGAGGTCACCGAGCAGGTGCTGGTGGAGGTCCGCCAGCGCTTCCTGCGCCTGCTGGCAACCATTGATGGCGTGGTCTGGGAGGCCGAGATCGGCGTGGGCAATACGTTCCTGAGCCCGCAGGTGGAACGGCTGTTCGGCTATTCGGTGGAAGAGTGGCGGTCCGACCCGGGCTTCTGGCGGGCGCATGTGCATCCCGATGATCTGGTGGAGGCGGTGCGCATCGACGATGCCGCCTACAACGCCACGCATAGCCATGCCTACGAGATGAATTACCGGCTGATTGCCAAGTCCGGCAGGGTGGTGTGGGTGCGCGATCTGTGCCGCGCAGTGGTTGAGCCGGGGCGGCCGAACCGGATGATCGGCCTGATGATCGACGTCACCCGGCAGAAGAACACCGAACTCGAGTTGCTGCGCTCCGACAACCGCTATTCGCTGGCAACGCGCGGATCCAATGACGGCATCTGGGATTGGGATCTGCGAACGGACATCCTGCACGTGTCCGAGCGCTTTCACCAGATCGTCGGGCTGGGTGATATCGATCACGTGCATGACGGTGGCTGGCGCTTTCTGGCGTCGCTGATCGATCCCGAAGATCGCGGGCGCGTGCAGGCGGCCTACCGCAGCCACCTATCGGGAAGCAGCCCGAACTTTTCGGTGGATTTCCGTGCGATGCACGGCTCCGGGCGGCTGGTATGGGTCAACTGGCGCGGGCTCGCCGAGTTCGAAGATGGGGTAGCCGTACGCATGGCCGGCTCGTTGAGCGACTTGGCCGAACGCGGCAGTTCCTACGATGCCCTGACCAACTTGCCCGGTCGGCCGTTGTTCCGCGATCGCCTTGCACATGCCATCGCGCGGCATCGGAACGCGCCGGCGGATGGCGATGACGTGCCGGCACGCGGGGGCAGCACGATGTTTGCCGTGCTGTTGCTGGACCTCAACGGGTTCAAGGCGGTCAATGACAGCCACGGGCACCATGCGGGCGACCAGCTGTTGCAGCAGGTGGCGCGCCGGCTCGAATCCTGCGTGCGAGCGGTTGATCTGGTGGCCCGCATGAGTGGCGATGAGTTCAACGTGCTGCTGGAGTCCATCGACCCCGCCGAAGCCGCCGACCGCGCTTGCCAGATTGCGGCTGCCCTCGACCAGCCGTATCGGATCGACGCGCACACCGTGACCATCAGCGCGAGTATCGGTTTGGTCAGCAGTGCATCCGGCTTGACCAGCATCGATGCCTATCTGCGCGCTGCAGACACCGCCATGTACCGGGCCAAGAGTGGGGCGCTGGGGGTATGCGTGTTTCCGGGCGAAGACGCTGAAAAGTGGCATGACTGAAGACAGCATCGGATTCGCTGATTGGCGCCATTTCGGGTCTGCCGTTTGATTGGCTGAACTGCCAGTCAGGTGCCACCGGCGTGTGTAGGGTATCTTCCCGGTTCGGCATCCCCCCATAGGTCGACTGTATGAAAGCCACCGTTGTTGGTCTCGTCACGCCGCATGTGTTGCGCATCATGGATCTGGCCAAGCAGGCCGAGTCGGGGGTGAACATCGACTGGTATCTGCGCGATGCCGTGGCAAAGACAATCAATGACCTTGGCCACCAGTACAACGCCCGCGAGTTGCTGTCTGCGTACGCCCAAGGCCTGCAAGCGGCGGCCGATGATGCGGGGCGGATTCGCATCACCTATGCCAATGCCTTGCAAGCTGCAGCAACCATCGCCGAGCGGGAACTCAACGGGCGCGAATGAACGAACACCTGCCCGGGAGACGGGCAGGTGCGCAGTTTGCCGCGTGGCTGCTGCCGGGCTCAATCAGGACGAATCCCCGCCTGATCGCTGCACGCGCTCGCGATAGTCGTGCACGTTGTCGTCTTCGATGCGTTTGTTGCGCGTGCCTTTGACCTCATCGACCTTGCGGTCGTTTTCGGCACCGGTCACCGGCTTGGCTTCGACCTGGGTTTCACGTTCAAAGGCGTGGGATTTGTCGGTATTGCGGTAGTACCGATACAAGTACCAGTACAGCCCGGCGGCACCGGCTGGGCCGAGTGCAAGCAGTTCAAGTCCACCGTCGCTCATGACGAATGCCCCAC
>DAORUL010000010.1:0-4008 GCA_035433165.1 Thermomonas sp.
AACGATACCAACGGCAACTGCCAGCCGCGCCAGCGGATCCGCCCCAGCAACCAATCCGGGGCATCGGCCACCGGCTCCGGCGGCGCAAACGACAACACTTCGGCGATGGTGGCATTGGGCAGTAGCAAGCGCGCCTGCGCGACTTGGATCAGCACGCCTCGGATGATGTGGGCAATGTCGGACATGGGATACCTCAGGCAGGCCAGCGCTGGAGCAGCAGACGGGAAATTTCGGCAAGACTAAGTGCCTCACCACCACGTGCCACCAACAATTTGCTGGTGGCGGGATCAAAACAATTATCGGGTGCTTGGCCATACACCAACGCCCCACCCAACCGCAACGACAGTGCCACATCAACCAGCGCCGTATCGGCACCACTGAGCAGCAGCATGGCGGTGTCGGCGGCGCGCAATCCGGCAAAGCGTGCCGCGCCGTCGGTGGCCACCAACACCAGGCTGGCACCGGACTGTTGCACATCCACCAGATCCGGCAGTACGTACACTTGACCATGCACCAGCGCTTCACCGGGCTGTCCAAGGCTGACAGTCAACCTGGTGGCACGCTGCATCTGGCGCACCAGTTTGTCGTATTGACCACCATCCACGCGCTGCCGCAACAACACCGCGCGCGAGAAGCCTTGCGGCAGGCTGCCCAGAATCTGGCGTACGGCATCCGGCCCACCGACCCCAGCCGAAATGACCACGGCACCCTCACCCTGATCCGGTGCCTGTAACTGTGCTGGCTTCAACGAAGGCATGGCCGCGAGCTGCAGCGCCAGCGCCTCCATTTCCTGTTGCAATCCTTGTGGCGCATCCGGGTCCGGCGCGACCGGCAGGACATCCGCATGACCATGCAATTTGGCTGCCAAATGGCGCATCCAGCGGGCTGCCTCCCAACCATCGCGTTTGCTGGCGACGTCGGCATCATCAAACATCACCCGCAGCGCTGGATCAGCCAGAACCGCATCGAAGCTGTCCAACGCGGCCTCGATGGCCGGATCAAGCACCACCAACACGATGTCGGGTGCGGCAGCCTGCAATGCATCGACACCCACGCTGCACGGATCCAACACCGCGACCAGTGCGGCTCCGGCCTCCTGCACCGCCGCCTCGGTACGGTCGCGCCCCGCACCGGGGCGCGCCAACACCACCACACGCGGCCTGCTCATTGCAGGCTTCCATCGCCCGTGTGTTCAACCCCGAGCAAGTCGAACACATTGCGCATGAGTTCGGCTTCCTGATACGGCTTGCCCAGATAGCGCTCGACACCCAGATCCATCGCCCGCTGGCGATGTTTTTCGCCGGTGCGCGAAGTGATCATGATGATCGGTACATTGCGCAAGCGTGGGTCGGCCTTCATCGCCGTTGCCAACTCGTAACCGTCCATGCGCGGCATTTCGATGTCGAGCAACATCAGGTCGGGCACGAAGTCTGCCATGCGCTCCAGCGCATCCAGACCATCCTTCGCCGTCGCCACTTCGAAGCTGTGGCGCTCCAGCACACGACCGGTGACTTTGCGCATGGTGACCGAGTCGTCCACCACCATGACCAACGGCACGCCACGCTGTTCGACTGCAGGCACGATCGGGGCAGCATCGCGTGGGGCGGCTGCGAAGCGGCGTACCAGCGGCACCACGTCCAGAATCACCACCACACGGCCATCGCCCATGATGGTGGCACCAAAAATGCCGGGGATCGACAGCAGCTGCGGGCCGCCCGACTTCACCACGATTTCACGGCTACCCACCACCTGATCCACCGCGACCGCAGCACGCAGGTCACCCGAGCGCACCAGCAACAGCGGCATCTGCAGATGACCTTCGGCCTTGGCGGTCGATGTTCCGACCAATGCGCCCAAATCGTGCAGCGCATAGTCTTCGCCACCGTAACGATAGCTGGCATCCGGCTTGGCCAGATCTTCGCGACTGATGCGGCCCACGCCGCGCACCGAAGCAATCGGTACCGCGTACTCGGTATCTCCGATCTTGACGAACACCGCCTGCGTGACCGCCAAGGTCTGCGGCAGGCGCAGGGTGAAGGTAGTGCCTTCGCCCGGACGCGATGCAATGTCGATGGTGCCGCCCAACTGGCGTACCTCGCTGGCGACCACATCCATGCCCACGCCACGTCCCGCCAAGCGGCTGACCGTTTCTGCGGTGGAGAAGCCCGGCTGCATGATCAGCTGATCCAACTCGGTATCGGACAACACCGCATCGGGCTGGATCAACTCACGCTCGATGCCGCGTGCGCGGATTGCATCGCGATTGAGGCCAGCACCATCATCGGAAATCTGCAAAACGACTTCCGACCCTTCGCGGCGGACGGCCACCCGAATGCTGCCTTCATCCTGCTTGCCTGCGGCACGGCGTACATCCGGCACTTCCAAGCCATGCGCAATGGCGTTGCGCAGCATGTGTTCCAACGGCGCGGTCATGCGCTCCAACACGTTGCGGTCGAGCTCGCCCTGCGCACCGTCCAGCTTGAGCTGGGCTTGCTTGCCGGTTTCGCCAGCCGCCTGGCGCACCACGCGGCGCAGCCGTGGCACCAACGAATCGAATGGCAACATGCGGGTGCGCATGAGGCCTTCCTGCAACTCGGAACTGACGCGGGACTGTTGGGTCAGCAGGGTTTCGTACTGACGCGTCAGGTCTTCCATCGACCCATGCAAGCTCTGCAAGTCGGCGGCGGACTCGGCCAGTGCCCGCGAGAGCTGTTGCAAGGTACTGAAACGGTCGAGTTCCAGCGGATCGAAGGTCTCGCTCCCGGCATCACCTTCGCGCTGGTAGCGGGCGATGATCTGCGCTTCGGTTTCCGAATCCAGACGCCGCAGCTGATCGCGCAGACGCAGGTTGGTCTGTTCCATTTCCTGCGCAGTGCTGCGGAACGCCGACAGCTGCTGCTCCAGACGTGCACGATAGATCGCCACTTCGCCGGCGTAGTTCACCAGCCTGTCGAGCAGATCGGCGCGGATGCGCACTTGTTCCTGCGGTGCGCGAACGCCCAGATCGTCGTCGTCGAACCCGGCATCCGGGTTGATCGGTGCCGACAACGGCTTGAGTGGCACCACCTTGGCGACCGCCTTGGGCGCTGGTGCCTGAGCCGCAGCTTCGGCACCAACTTCGGCCAACTCTGCCGGCTCCGGTGCCAGCACTGCACGATTTTCCGCACGCGCAGTGAACTCTTCGATCAACGCCTCCGGCATGCCGACTGCACGACGGGCCGCAACGCGGGTAATCATGCCGTGCAACCGGTCGAACCCGCGCTCCAGCAATGACACTCCGGCTTCGCCCAACTCCACCTTCTGTGCCGCGGCAGCTTCCAGCAGCGACTCCATGGCGTGGCCCAATTCACCGACCGACATCATGCCGGCCATGCGTGCACCGCCCTTGAGCGTGTGCAAGTCGCGTTGCAGGCCCACGATCAGTTCCTGATCCTCGGTCTGCTCACGCAATTGTGACAGCAAGCCATCGGAATGATCGAGCAGATCGCCGCCTTCTTCGACGAAGATATCGACCAGCTCCACGTCCAAATCACTGGTATCCAGCGCTTCGTCCGGATCTTCTGCAGCTGCAGCGGTCGCCTGCAATGCCGCCAATGCGGCAAATTCGCGGGCCTTGGCTGCCGCCTGAGCTTCGGCAGCGCGACGCTCGATCTGTTGCCGCTCGACTTCGGCACGTGCAGCCGCAGCCCGTTCGGCTTCCAGGCGCTCGGCTTCGACACGCGCGGCGACAATCCGATCTGCTTCCTGACGTTGTGCTTCAGCGCGCTCGGCTTCAAGGCGTTCTGCTTCAGCACGCTCGGCTTCGAGACGTTCGGCTTCAACACGTTCCGCTTCAAGCCGTTCGGCTTCGGCACGTTCCGCTTCAAGACGTTCGGCTTCGGCGCGTTCCGCTTCGAGACGCTCGGCTTCGGCACGCTCAGCTTCAAGTCGCTCCGCTTCAAGGCGTTCTGCTTCAGCACGCTCGGCTTCGAGTCGCTCGGCCTCAATGCGTTCCGCTTCAAGACGTTC
>DAORUL010000010.1:4108-5361 GCA_035433165.1 Thermomonas sp.
ACGCGTTCGGCTTCGACGCGTTCGGCTTCGACGCGTTCGGCTTCGACGCGTTCGGCTTCGACGCGTTCGGTTTCCTCGCGGTGGAGGCCATCGATAAACGGCAGGCTGGATTCTGGCAGGGCATCGCGCAAAGCGGTAATGCGTGTCGCCAAACTCGAATGCACCGGCACTTGATCGGGTGCTGTTTGCAGTGCGTGTGTCGAAGCCTTGATGGCCGCCGACATGTCAGCAATCGCCGCGATGCCTGCCTCATCGGCTACCGTGCTCGCCCCCAGCAAGCGCTTCACAAAGCCCTCGGCCGGTGCCGTAAATGCCGTGACCGACACCACTTCGGTCATTGCAAAAGCACCATTGAGGGTATGAATGGCACGGATCAGCCGGTCGCTGATGGCGGCCTCGCCATTGCGGGCAGCGGCCAACCACGCATCCACGGTTTCCAAATGGCTGCCAACTTCGGTACCCAGGATTTCCAACAACACCGGATCCACTCTGACCGACGTGGTGTGCGCCTCGCCAGCCGCTGCGGCTGCGACTTCAACCACCGGCTCTGCCGGTGTAGCAAGCGCACCCGCCTGCACCAGCGGCAGCGTTGACATCAATACGTCTTCGCCGGCAGCCAAGCGATCTGCTGCGGCTTCCATGGCCGGAATATCGACATTGACCTTGCCAGTACCGAGCAAGGCTGCATGCAATTGCGGCAATAGTTCGCGCGACAAACCGGCAAACGTCACCACGGCCGAGCTGGCCGGGCGCGAACCATCCAGCACGCGATTCAACATGCTCTCGACATGCCACGCGAACTCGCCCAACACTTTGGCCCCCACCAAGCGACCACTGCCCTTGAGGGTGTGGTACACGCGGCGAATTGGACGCAGGCGTTCTGCATCTTCCGGCGCCATGCGCCAGGCTGGCATCAGTTCATCCAGATTGGCGATTTCATCCGTGAACTCTTCAAGGAAGATTTCACGGATTTCATCATCGATTTCTTCACCCATCGACTCGAAGCCAGCCGCCACGGGCTCCGCACTCTCGGATACTGCAGCAACAGCTGCAGCCGGCGCGGTGACCACGGCCTGTGGCTCGCTGACGCCTGACACCACCACTGCCGGTGGGATGCCATGATCAGCCTGCTCAGTCGCTTCCTGCTCAGGCGCCGCCTGCCCGACGAATGCAGGTGCAACATTGCTGTCGGTCGGTACTGCCACGCGCGTACCCGCTTGCGGGATCGGCCAATACTGCAGGGCTTCCAGACA
>DAORUL010000010.1:5461-17753 GCA_035433165.1 Thermomonas sp.
ACCTTGCTTGATTCCTGCGCCAGCAAATCGCCGCTTTCTGCACCGCTACCCAAGCGCGCAACTTGATCATCCAGCGAATGATCGATGTAGATCAGCGCGCCAGCCACATCCAGCAGGTCACTTTCCTGTAATGGGCGCTCGCCGCTGGCAATGGCCTGCACAATTGCGCGCTGCTCCTGCAGCACGCCGCTGGCGCTGCTCAATCCCAACATCCCCAAGGTGTCGCCAATTCGATCCAGTGCTTCGGCCTGCGGCAGCAGATCCTGCACATTTGCGCGATTGCCGCGCAGATACAGATCCAGCGCGTCCTTGACCTTCAGCATGTCTTCCTTGATCGCGGAAGACACGGTATCCAGCAGCGCACGATTGCGCCCGGCCAAGCTGCCACGTGCATGTTCGATTTCGGCATCGCTGGGCGCGACCAACAAGCTGGGCAATTGGTCTTGCGACATCGGCGCGGCACCGTGTGCGGCGCGCAGATCATTGATCAGCGGCAGCAACACGATCGGAATGTCGCGATGCCCGCCCTGCAAACGCTCCAGATAGTCGGGCAACTGCACCAAACCGCGCATCAACGCAGCCAGTGCGTCATCTCGATTGGGCGTGGTTGCCGCCTGCAATGCTGCGGCGACCTGCTCCATTTCCGCCGACACCATGGTGGGTGTCTGCAGCTCAAGCATGCGCAAGGTGCCCTGCACTTGGTGCAAATACCCCATGCAGGCCTGCATGGGATTTTCATCGTTGGGGGCGTCGGCGAACGCCTCGAGCTCGATTCTGGCCTGACGCAAGGCCTCATCGATCTCGGGTTTTACCCAACCCAACGCGGTGTGGTCAATGGCGTCTCGCTGTGCCGTGGTCATGACGAGGCTCCGCTAAATCCAAGCAAAACGATTCTGCCCTGAAGGATGCTGTTCATCCTGATCCTTGTCTCAATCGACGTCAGGCAGGCAGCTTGAAGTCGGCGACCGAACGGCGAAGGTCGGCGGCAAGCTGCGCCAGATTTCCAATGGATGCCGCAGTCTGGCTGGCACCTTGCGAGGTTTGCGCGGTGATCGACTGAATTGTGTTCATCGCTTGGGTGATATTGGTTGCCGCCGAGGATTGCTCCTGCGCTGCCACCGAAATCCCTTCAATCAACCCCGACAAGTCGGACGACACCTTTTCGATCTCGCCCAGTGCAGTACCGGCATCTTCGGCCAAACGGGCACCCGCCACCACTTCCGAGGTGGTTTGTTCCATCGAGCTGACCGCTTCGTTGGTATCGGCCTGAATGGTTTGCACCAGCGATTCGATGCGCTTGGTGGCGCTGGAAGAGCGTTCCGCGAGGCGTTGCACTTCGTCGGCCACCACCGCGAACCCGCGACCTGCTTCACCGGCCGAGGCCGCCTGAATTGCCGCGTTCAACGCCAGGATGTTGGTCTGTTCGGAAATGTCGTTGATCAGTTCCACGATCGAGCCGATTTCCTGCGAGCTTTCACCCAGTCGCTTGATGCGCTTGGAGGTTTCCTGAATCTGGTCGCGAATGCTGTCCATGCCGGCAATCGTCTGCCGCACCACGCCCGCACCGTTGGTGGCGATTTGCACCGAGCGGCGCGCCACCTCGGCGGAGTCGGCGGAGTTGCGCGACACCTGATTAATGCTGGTCGCAATTTCACTGATCCGGTCGGACGCGGAGTTGATTTCCTGCGCCTGGTGCTCAGCGGCGTCGGCCAGATGCATGGCGGTGGCCTGGGTTTCCTGCGCGCTGGCCGCCACCTGCACCGAGGTGTCATTGATCGTGGCCACCAGGGTGCGCAGCTGTTCGACGGCGAAGTTGATGGAGTCCGCGATCGCGCCGGTCATATCTTCGGTCACGGTCGCCTTCACGGTGAGATCGCCTTCCGCCAGCGAACCCATTTCGTCCAGCAGGCGCATGATCGCCTCCTGGTTACGGTCATTCAATTCCTTGGTGGTCTGGTAGCGCACGCGCTGCGCACGACCCAGTGCCCACAACAAGCCGACGATCGAGAACAGCGCCACCACACCGGACAGGATGCTGACCCACACGCCGCCGATGATGCTGGTGTCTTTCAGCGAGCCAAACGAGGTGAATGCCGCGAACAGGCCCTCACTGTCGGACAACAACTTGTCCGAGCCAGTGGCAAGCGCGCTGGCCGACGCCTGCGCCACGATCAGACGCTTGGAGTCACCCACGATCGCGTCGAGATCCTTCTTCATGCCCTGCCACATGGTATGTGCTTGATTCAGCGGGCCCACCGCGCCAGCGGCGCTGACCTTGCCGATATCTGCACTGCCACTGACCAACGCATTCATCTGCCGGTCGAACACCGCGGCATCGCGACCCAGCGCATCGGCAGCGACCTGCGCACCAGCACCACCAGCACGCAGTTCGGCAATTCGACGCGCCATGGTGGACGAGGTCACCACTTGGTTCAGCGCGGTGAACACCTGTGCCGAGCTGGCACCACCGGAAGCCAGGCCGCGCACAACTTCGTTCAACTGCGCTTGCAGCTGCGGAATCTTGCCGGTGAAGCTGTCCGCGTGACCGGCCAACGCCAGCACCGCCTGCTGCGAGCCCATGACTTCGTCGGAACGCTTGGCCAGCGGATCCCACGTATTGGTGACCATGCGAATCGGTGCCGCCACGCCCGCGGCATCACCGAAGCGGTCATTCAGCAGTTTGATATCCGCGTCAATTTCGCCCTTGGTGGCCTTCAGCGCATCAAACGCCTGGCCTTTACCGTCGATCGCTTCACGGCCTTGGTTGGCAAGTCGCTGCGAGTTCAACTGCAAGCGCGAAGCCGCAGTACTGGCACCGCCCAAGCGCGATGCCTTGGTCGTGGCATACAGAGTATTGCCGGCGAATACGACCAGCGAACCGATCAGCAACCAGATCCAGAAGTTGGTGCTGAGATTGCGGCCTTTACCGGCGGCGGAATCCATCAAAGTGCTCATCGTGCGACCTCGGCTTGCTTGGGGTTCCGCCCGTTAGGCGGCGGCTTGGCGGAATTCAGGAGTACGGGCGAGGCGTTCGAAACTGAAAACGCCCCAGTCTTGATCATTGATGCGATAAGCGCGATCGATAAAGTGCGCATAGCGCCCTTCACTGATCGCATCGGCGGCGATGCCCTGCGCGTCGACGAAACTACGTTGACCGTAAAGTTCATCAATGGTGACGGCCACTTCACCACCCGGCTGGCGCATCACCAACACGCGTTGCCGTTCATGCAGCACGGTGCGCTCGCCTTCCAGGAATTGCTTGAGATCGACCACCGGCAGCAAGGTGCCACGAATATTGGCCACCCCCAGCATCCAGGGCTGTGAACCCGGCACATGGGTCAGCGCCGGCAGTGGCAGGATTTCAATCACTTCACCAAACCCGGACGCCAGCCGATGCGCGCCAACACGATACGCAACGCCACGCCACAAGCCTGGCGCATCCAGCTGCTCGGGCAAGCCGGCAACGTGATTCAGACTGCGCTGTTCGTAATCGGCCAATACCAGGAATGGAGGCCGTTGCTCACGTGGGCGAGACGGTGCACGCCGAGGCCGCTTGGGCTTTTGCGCAAGCTGGACTTCCACCACGGGGGCTTCCGTCGCGGCCTGTGGAACATCATGTTCGGCAATAACGGCACTGGCATCGGCATCCGAGGTCGACGCGACTACTGCCGACGCGTCTGCCTGTTCTGCTTCCACATCTTCCGCCGCATCGCTGGCAGGCACCGCTGCCTCGGTGGTCGCGGCGACCATCGCCTGCGTTTCCGGCAACACGGCAGCATCGATGGCCGCGCTGGTTTCATCAACCATCCCGGCAGCACTGTCCTGCCCGGCCGGTACTGGTGCCGGCTTGGCGGCTTCGGTCTGGGCTTTGCCTTTTTGCTTTTGCTTGCCGCGCTTGGCCATAGTCAGTGCCCAATCAATGCATTGATGCGTGCGACCAACTCGCTTTCGCGCGGCGGCTTGGTGATGTAATCCTTGGCCCCTTGGCGCATACCCCACACGCGATCGGTTTCCAGCCCCTTGGTGCTGACGATCACGATCGGAATATGGCTGGTTTCGCTGTCACGCGACAGCGCACGGGTGGCCTGAAAGCCGTTCATTCCCGGCAGAATCACATCCATCAACACCAGATCGGGCTTGTCGCGCTTGCATGCAGTGATGCCGTCTTCGGCACTACCCGAGGTCGTGACCTGGTGACCGTTGCGCTCCAGCAACTGCACCATGACTGCAGTCTCAGTCGGTGAATCTTCGATAAGCAGTATGCGTGCCATGCTGATCCTGTCCCCCCCGGTCAGGCGTTAACGTACGTCCGAATTGCGCCAAGCAGCTCGTCTCGCGTGAACGGCTTGGTCAGATATTGCTCGGAGCCGACAATACGGCCTCTTGCCTTGTCGAACAAACCATCCTTAGACGAAAGCATGATCACCGGCACGTTTTTAAACGTTTGGTTGTTCTTGATCAGGGCACAGGTCTGATATCCGTCCAGTCGCGGCATCATGATGTCGACGAAAATGATCTGCGGATTGTGATCTGCGATCTTCGACAACGCCTCGAACCCATCGGTTGCCGAGACGACATCGCAACCTTCGCGCGCAAGCAGGGTTTCCGCCGTGCGCCGGATCGTTCTGGAATCGTCAATGACCATCACTCGCAACCCCTTCAGGTTGCCATCTGCACTGTCTTGCTGCGCCATGTGTTCCCCTTGCGCTTGAATCCTGAGCGCCGCACCCAGCGGCGACAACAGCTCTCTATATCCCAGTCTACGCGCAGCGTGTCAAGCATTTACCGCATCTGATGTTCGAATTGCCTGCCTGCTACCATGCTTCGATCCCCCGTATGGACTCTTCGTGATGCCCGTTTCCGCAGCTCTTGATGTGGTGGTGGTCATGGATCCGATTGGCGCCATCAAGCCGGCCAAAGACTCCACGTTTGCCATGCTGCTGGAAGCCCAGCGCCGCGGCCACCGCCTGCACTATGTGCGCCCCGGCGGGCTGGCCGTGCGCGATGGGCAAGCGACTGCGGTGGTGGCGCCACTGCAAGTGCACGACACTCCGGGCGAGCATTTCATGCTGGGTGATTGGTCAACACTGACCTTTGGCCCCGGCCAGGCCGTGCTGATGCGCACCGACCCACCGGTGAACGCCAATTACCTGCACGACACCCAGATTCTGGGGTTTGCGCAACGCCAAGGCGCCATGGTGGTCAACAATCCGCAGGGTCTGCGCGACTTCAACGAGAAACTGGCAGCCCTGTTGTTTCCGCAGTGCTGCCCGCCGACCCTGGTCAGCCGCGACAACAAGGCACTGAAAGCATTTGCCAGTGAACAGGGCGAAGTTGTACTGAAGCCCCTGGATGGGATGGGCGGGCGCTCGATCTTCCGCAGCCACGCCGGCGACCCCAATTTGAATGTCATTCTGGAAACCCTGACCGAAGGCGGCCAGCAACTGGCGATGGCGCAACGCTATTTGCCGGAGATCGTGCATGGCGACAAGCGCATTCTGTTGGTGGATGGCACACCGGTGGATTACTGCCTGGCACGGATTCCGCAAGGTGATGAATTCCGCGGCAATCTTGCCGCTGGTGGCCGCGGCGAAGGCCGGCCACTGACCGAGCGCGATCGCTGGATCGCCGCACAGGTCGGCCCTGAACTCCGCCGGCGCGGGATGTTGTTTGTCGGCCTGGATGTGATTGGTGACTCACTGACCGAGGTCAACGTCACCAGTCCGACCTGTATCCGCGAGCTGGATGCGCAATTCGGCCTGAATATCGCCGGACAGTTGTTCGATTGCATCGAAGCCCTCGCGCTGTCCTGATGGTCGCCAGCACCGCCCCTGCCCTGCCGGCACCGCCTCGAATCGGCGACACCGAGCGCATGCGTGCGACCGTTGTGCTGTCGCTGCTCCTGCATGCCCTGGTGATCCTTGGGATTGGCTTCACGATAGAAGATGCCGCGCCCTTGGTACCCACCCTGGATGTGATCCAAACCCGCACCCAAACACCGCTCACGCCGGCGCAAGCGGATTTTCTTGCGCAAGCGAACAATCAGGGCGGGGGTGAACACGACAAGACCAACCGCCCCAGTGCGCCACAAGCCGGCCCATTGCCGCAACCGGTGGACGGGCTGGCTCCACGACCGCTGCATGCGCAGTCGCCCACACCCAGTCCACCGCAAAATGCACCTTTGGTGACCGCCACGCAAAGCAACACCAGTCTGCCGCTCCCCACACCAACTCCGGAAGCCACCAGCAATGGACAACCGCCGGGGCGCGAAAAAATCGACCGCGATATTGAAATGGCGCGGCTGGCAGCGGAAATCCAGTTGCGTTCGGCCGAATACGCCAAACGCCCGAAACGCAAGTTTGTTTCGGCCAGCACCAAGGAATACGCTTGGGCGCAATACCTGCGCAGTTGGGTGACCCGGGTTGAGCGGGTAGGCAACTTGAATTACCCGGACGAAGCCCGCCGCCGCCACATTGGCGGACTGGTGGTGATCAGTGTCGCCGTGCGTCGTGACGGCAGCGTGGAAAGCATGCGCATCATCCGCAGCAGCAATATTCCGATGCTGGATGACGCTGCCCTGCGGATCGTCAAACTCTCGATCCCGTTCGCGCCACTGCCGAAGACGCCGGAAGACCCCGACATCCTGCATATCACCCGCACCTGGCAATTCATGCCCGGCGGCGAACTGGTGGATCGCTGAGCAATTGCCGTGAAGCGCCAGCATTGGCGGTACCACTCAGCGATACAGGCAATCGACCAATGCATTTTCGCCGAGGATCAACGCATCCAGCGATTTTTCCCAACCGCTTTCCTTTTGCGACAATGGCTGCATGTCAGCCGCGCCTTCGCTACCCGCTGCCGCGACTCCAAGCCCGGTTTCAGTGATCTGAAACCCCCCTCCCGCGGCCAGCAGGGTCAACCGGCTACTGACCGTGTAGGACGAAAATCGAGCGCGATAGGGAAGTTTGGCGGTGGCCTGCAACTGACCCGAGGCCTGATCTGCGGACTCCACATGCATGCCACTTTGTGCAGCAAGGCAGGCTTGCGCCTTGTTGATGAGCTGATCGGGCGGCAATGAAATGGAATAGTGCGAGCCTTGCATGCTGCGAATGGGCTTTGCCTCCTGATCGACCGCCACATCCAAGGTACGACCGCTATAGGCAACATCTTCGGCAAATGCCGACGTGGCCAGTAAAACGCCTGACAGCAACAGATAACGAGCCTTCACGCACCCTCCCCTGTAGCAGACCCCGTACGCCCGAGCATAGCGAAAAAAAATCAGGTCGTCCGGGATCCCGGTTTGCGCAGCGCCTGCTGCTGAACCGAGGTCAGTGCCACGTCATTGCGCAAGTAGGCCGGCTCGATGCGCTCGGGTGCTTGCCCTTCGCCTCGCGCAAATGCCCGCGCAGCCAAGCGGGCCACATCGGCGGCGTGCGGCAAGGCGCTGGCATCCAGCCCCAGCAAGCGCCCCTGCAAACGCAACTGCAATGCACCATCGACCGCGGCAAACCCGGTGCCTGCCGCATGCCAACCGTCGCCTTCGGGAATCTGCGCAAGCTCAGGCTTGATCACGACTTCCGGTGCAAGTCCCCGTGCACCATCGCCATCACATTCGAACGCGCCCAGATAGACCTCACCCATGCGTGCATCTATCGCCGCAAGGCAGCGGCCGGACACATTGGCACGCAACGCCAATGCCGCCAAGCTCGACACCGCGATGACCGGGCGATCCAGTGCCAGAGCGATGCCCTGCGCAATACCGATCGCCAGGCGCACACCGGTAAACGCGCCAGGACCACGGCCCACCGCAATCGCATCGAGTTGCGAGCGTCTGATGCCGGCTTCGGCCAGCAACCCTTCGGCCCAGGGCAAAGCCAGCTCGGTGTGCCGACGCGGCGCGATTTCGAAGCGCTCGCGCACCTGCCCATCGACCCAAATAGCGACCGAACAAGCTTCGGTAGCGGTTTCAAAGGCAAGTAAATTCATGCGCTGAGTGTAGCGGCTGATGAAGAGCTTCCCCTGACCATGCACATTCGCTGGAAGTCAGGCAGCAAAGCGATCGGTGGCCGCCACCAATGCCGCCACGTTCTCCGCTTCGAATGCGGAATGCCCGGAGGCAGCACTGACGATCAGCTCAGCCTTCGGCCACGCCTTGTGCAAATCGAATGCGTTCTGGATCGGACACACCACGTCATAACGGCCATGCACGATCACGCCCGGAATGTCCGCCAGTTTGTGCGCATCGCGCAGCAACTGATCCTCCACTTCGAAGAAACCACCATTGACGAAGTAATGGTTTTCAATCCGCGCGAAGGCCAATGCAAACTGCGGATCACCATGGCTGGTGGCGTAATTCGGGTCGATATGCAGATAGCTGGTGGCACCCTCCCAGATGCTCCACGCCTTGGCAGCGGCCAGCCGGGTGGCTTCATCACTTGAGGTAAGCCGGCGGTAATACGCACCGATCAGATCACAACGCTCCACCTGCGGAATCGCGTCCAGATAGTGCTGCCACGCATCCGGGAACAAGCGCGAAGCGCCTTCCTGATAAAACCATTCCAGCTCCCAGCGGCGCAGCATGAAGATGCCTCGCAATACCAGCTCGGTGACACGCTGCGGGTGGGTTTGCGCATAGGCCAGCGCCAGGGTGGAGCCCCAGCTGCCGCCAAACACTTGCCATGCCGCAATGCCCAGAAGTTCACGCAATTGTTCGATATCGGCAACCAGATCCCATGTGCTGTTATCCGTCAGATCCGCGTGCGGGGTACTGCGCCCGGCACCACGCTGGTCAAACAGCACGATGCGGTATTTCGCAGGATCGTGAAAACGCCGCATATTGGCGGTGCAGCCCGCGCCCGGCCCGCCGTGCAGCATCACCACCGGCTTGCCGTCGGGGTTGCCGCATTCTTCCCAATACAGGGTGTGGCGGGCATCGACGGCCAAGGTGCCGGTGCGGTACGGGGTGATTTCGGGATACAGCGTGCGCATGGGGGTGCCTGCGGGGATGATGGTGGTTATTTTAGCCCGGCCTTGGCGCAGGCCGGTGCTGGCGCCTGGTGCAGGGTAGTCGCTACGCCGCTCAAATGCGGCTGCGCGATCTACCCTGGGCTAGCCGCCAGCACCGTCATCGTTGTCCCAATGTGACACGGTCACGTGCTTCCAGATCACGCACGGTTTTGACGCCATAAAACCCGGCGTCGCGCAGCAGGGTGCGCACGGCCGGGCCTTGGTCGAGTCCATGTTCCAGCAACAACCAGCCACCGGCACGCAGATGCGCCGGGGCGGCGATGGCAATCATGCGAATGGCATCCAGTCCATCCACGCCGCAAGACAACGCCAGCGCAGGCTCAAAGCGCAGGTCGCCGGCGTCCAGATGCGGGTCATGGTCGGCGATGTATGGCGGATTGCTGACGATGACATCGAAGCGCTCGCCCAGCACCGGTGCCAGCCAATCGCCTTGGCGAAACTCGACATTCCCGATGGCATTGCGCTGCGCATTGCCGCGCGCCACGTCCAAGGCATCTGCGCTGGCATCGGTGGCCACCAACTGCGCCTGCGGGCGCTCCTTGGCCAGCGCCAGCGCAATCGCGCCGCTGCCGGTGCCCAGATCAGCCACGCGCACGGCGGTATCGACAGGGATGCGCGCAAGCGCCTGCTCCACCAATAATTCGGTTTCCGGGCGCGGAATCAAGGTGGCCGGCGTCACCGCCAATTCCAGCGTCCAAAACCCACGGCTGCCGGTCAGGTACGCCACCGGCTCCCCGCTCACGCGCCGCTGCACCAACGCTTCAAAACGCGCCGCATCGGCTGCGCTCACGGCATCGCTGGCATGCGCAAACAGCCAACTGCGCGGCTGGTGCAAGACATGCAGCAGCAGATAGTCGGCATCGACAGGATCAATCCGGGTACGTGCCTGAGTCAGCAGGCTGGCAACGGTAGGGGCAGTGGCAGTCATCGCGACATGGTAGCTGGCCGCGCCGAAGCACTGGAGGCCTTGCCGTCATAACAATAGACCCCATCTATCGATAGAATATCAATAATCAATTTCAATCATTGATAGGGATGGCCTAAGCTGGCTCCACTTCTGATCCACCCCACCCACACGACACCGGAGCGTTTCCATGTCCCTGATCAACACCCACGTGCAGCCGTTCAAAGCCAATGCCTTCCATAACGGCAAGTTCATCGAAGTGACCGAAGCCAGCCTGAAAGGCCATTGGTCGGTTCTGATCTTCATGCCGGCCGCGTTCACCTTCAATTGCCCGACCGAGATCGAAGACGCCGCCGAGCATTACGCCGAGTTCCAGAAGGCCGGTGCCGAGGTCTATATCGTCACCACCGACACCCACTTCAGCCACAAGGTGTGGCACGAAACCAGCCCGGCGGTGGGCAAGGCGCAGTTCCCGCTGATCGGCGACCCCACCCATCAGCTCACCAACGCCTTTGGCGTGCATATCCCGGAAGAGGGCCTGGCCCTGCGTGGCACCTTCGTGATCAACCCCGATGGCGTGATCAAGACCATGGAAGTGCACGACAACGCGATTGCGCGTGACGTGGCCGAAACCGTGCGCAAGCTGCAAGCCGCGCAATACGTGGCCAGCCACAGCGGTGAGGTGTGCCCGGCCAAGTGGAAGGAAGGCGCCAAGACCATTGCGCCGTCGCTGGATCTGGTCGGCAAGATCTAAGCCTTTACAACGCACCCTCTCCACCTTCGGAGAGGGTTGCGTGAAAGCGATGCAGCGCGTCACTTTCCCGCAGCCCTGTTCACTTCCGCCCTCTGCCTGATACGCAGAACGGGCAACTGCGCCTCAATTTCGAAGGAGCCCCCCCATGTTGGATGCCACCCTCAAAGCCCAACTTGCCGCTTACCTGGAAAAACTCCAGCAGCCGATCGCCTTGGTTGCCTCGCTGGATGATTCCGATGCCGCACGCGAGCTGGATGCCTTGCTGGACGAAATCGCCGCGCTATCGCCGAAAATTTCCCGCAGCAACGGCGATGCCGCGCGCAAGCCATCGTTTGAAATTCGCCGCACTGGCAGCGATGTTGCGGTGGCGTTTGCCGGCATTCCGCTGGGCCACGAGTTCACCTCACTGGTGCTGGCGCTGCTGCATGTGGGTGGCCATCCGATGAAAGTCGATGCGGCGCTGGCCGCGCAAGTGCGCGCACTTGAAGGTGATTATCAGTTTGAAACCTACATGTCGCTGCATTGCCAGAGCTGCCCGGATACCGTGCAAGCGCTGAACATGATGAGCGTACTGAACCCGCGCATTCGCCATATCGCCATCGACGGCGCGCTGTTTGAAGCGGAAGTGGCGGCCAAACACATTTTGTCGGTGCCCACCGTGTACATGAATGGTGTGGAATTTGATGCGGGCCGCCTCAGCATCGAACAAATTTTGGCCAAACTGGATACCGGTGCAGCCGCACGCGCTGCGGAAGCACTCAATGATCGTGCGCCCTACGATGTGCTGATCGTGGGCGGTGGCCCCGCCGGCGCAGCGGCAGCGATTTATGCCGCACGCAAAGGCATCCGCACCGGCTTGCTGGCCGAGCGCTTTGGTGGGCAGGTGCAAGACACCATGGCCATCGAGAATTTCCCATCGGTGGACTACACCGAAGGCCCGAAACTGGCCGCAGCGCTGGAAGCCCAGGTGCGCGGCTACGGCGTGGAGGTGATCACCTCGCAACGCGCCAAGACCCTGCACGCGGCCGGGAGTGATGGCTTGGCTGGCATCACCCTGGACAGCGGCGCCAGCTTGCGCAGCAAGACCGTGATCCTGGCCCCCGGCGCACGCTGGCGGCAAACCGGCGTGCCCGGCGAAGCCGACTACCGCACCAAGGGCGTCACCTATTGCCCGCACTGCGATGGCCCACTGTTCAAGGGCAAGAGAGTGGCGGTGATCGGCGGCGGCAATTCCGGCATCGAAGCGGCGATTGATTTGGCCGGCGTGGTCGAGCATGTGACGGTGCTGGAATTTGACAGCAAGCTGCGCGCCGATGAAGTCTTGCAGCGCAAGCTGCACAGCTTGCCCAACACGGCCGTGCACCTGAACGCGCAAACCACCGAAATGCTGGGCGATGGCAGCAAGCTCACCGGGCTGCGCTTCACCGATCGCAGCAGCGGCGAGCCCAGGGATCTGGCAGTGGGCGGCGTGTTCGTGCAGATCGGCCTGCTGCCCAATACCGAATGGCTGCAAGGCGCGGTGGCGCTGAGTCCGCGTGGCGAGATCATCATTGATGACCGCGGCCACACCAATGTGGCAGGCGTGTTTGCGGCGGGCGACGCCACCA
>DAORUL010000010.1:17853-21790 GCA_035433165.1 Thermomonas sp.
TGAACCTGCGCGATCTCAAATACCTCGTCACCTTGGCCGACCTGCGCCACTTCGGCAAGGCCGCACAGGCGTGCTTTGTCAGCCAGCCCACCTTGTCCACCCAGATCAAAAAACTGGAGGACGAGTTGGGCGTGGCCCTGATCGAACGCGCACCACGCAAAGTCATGCTCACCCCCGCCGGACAGGATGCGGTGCAGCGTGCGCGCCGCATCATGGCGGAAGTGGAAGCAATGAAACAAGCCGCGCGCCGCAGCCGCGACCCGGAAGCCGGCAGCCTGCGGCTGGGTGTGTTCCCCACCTTGGGCCCCTATCTGTTGCCGCATGTGGTTGCGCCGCTGCATCAGCGTTTTCCGCAGTTGGAGCTGTTGCTGGTGGAAGAAAAAAGCGATGTGTTGTTGCAACGCCTGCGCGACGGCAAGTTGGATGCCGCCTTGCTGGCATTGCCGCTGCACGACGAGCAACTGCACGCGCAATTCCTATTTGAAGAACCCTTCCTGTTTGCCGCACCCAGCACTCACCCCTTGGCCAAGCAGTCCAGCATGGCGATGGATGCGCTCGGCCACGAAACCTTGCTGCTACTGGAAGACGGCCACTGCCTGCGTGACCAAGCCCTGGATGTGTGCCGGCTGTCCGGCGCGCAGGAAAAATCCGGCTTTCGCGCCACCAGTCTGGAAACCCTGCGGCAGATGGTGGCCGCAGGTGTCGGCGTCACCCTGCTGCCTGCCCTCTCGGTGCATGCACCGATTGCCGCATCGCCCAATGTTCAACTGATTCCGTTTCGCGCCCCGGTGCCCAGTCGCAAGATTGCACTGGTCTGGCGCAAGTCCTCGGCACTGGATGATTTCCTGCAAACCCTTGGCAATGCCATTGGCAAACTGGCACAGGCACAATTGGCGCACCCCTGATTGCCGGACCCCCCAATGCGGCCACGTCATGCCATCGTGCTATGCATCGCCGCGTGTTTGCTGCTGGCGTGGTGGTTAGCACATCCGCCTGGCAGCAAACTGTCGCAAGACACCCGCACGGCACTGGCCAACGCTGCCTGTCCGCTGCCACCGCATGTGGCACGCGGCGATGTACCGCTGCAAACCAACGTGCCCGATGGGCTGGCCTTGCCCGCGCTGCATCAGGTGCGAATGACCCCATTGGCCGGCTTCAGCGTGGAGGCGCGGGTGCTGGGCCGTGAAAATTATTTTGCCGATGCCGGCGCCAAGTTTTCCCCCACCGATCTGGCGCTGGGCTGGGGCCGCATGCGGGAGGATGCCGTACTGGACAAACTCTCGATCCGCCAAGGCGGCCGGTTTTTCTATTACCACTGGCGCAATGAGCCGCCCATTCCACCCACTGAAATCGTGCGCAGCGCCAGCAACATGCACATCATCCCGGCCACACCTGAAGTAGCCCGCGCACTCGACACCATCACCGCGAATGACAGCGTGCGCATCGACGGCTGGCTGGTGCGGCTGGATGCCGACAACGGCTGGCACTGGGTCAGTTCTCTGAGCCGCGATGACAGCGGCAATGGCGCTTGCGAGCTGGTCTATGCCTGCGCCATCACGCGGGAATAATCGGGGAATAATTGCGCCATGCAGACGGCACGGGTTTCGGTCAAGATGCAAGCATGAAACGCACCCTCCCCTTGCTTGTCTTGCCCGCGCTGCTGGCCACGTCGCCGACCCATGCCGCAACGCCCTCGCGTGAAGTGTCCATTGTGTTCGTCGGCGACATCATGGTGGCCGAACGCCCCGGCGAGCTGATTGCGCGCGGCACTGACCCCTTCCAACCGTTCCAGTCCCTGCTGGATGCGCATGACCTGCGTATCGGCAATTTGGAATGCGTGGTGGCACGTGGCGGCAATGCCTTGCTCAAACCGTTTACCTTCCGTGCCGACCCGCAGGTACTGCCGGTGCTGAAGCGCCATTTCGATGCGGTCTCGCTGGCCAATAATCACTCGGGTGATTTCGGCAAGGCCGCCTTTGCCGAACAGTTGGGCCTGATGCAACAAGCCGGCCTGCCGTGGTTCGGGGGCGGCCATACGCTGGAAGAAGCACACAGGCCGCTGATTCTGGAGCGCAACGGCTTGCGTATCGCGCTGCTGGGTTATGTGGAGTTCAAGCCGCGTGCGTTCGAAGCCGATGCCACCCGCCCCGGCGTGGCCTGGAGTGGTGAAGACGAGCAGGTGATCGAAGACATCATTGCGGCGCGGCGCGTGCAGCATGCCGACATCGTGATCCCGTTCATGCATTGGGGTTGGGAAGAAGAAGCCCAGCCCAGCCCGCGCCTGCGTGAATTTGCCCGGCGCATGATCGATGCCGGTGCCGACATGGTGGTGGGCGACCATCCGCACGTCACCCAAGGCGCGGACGTGTACAAGGGCAAACCGATTATTTACAGCTTGGGTAATTTCCTGTTCAACAGCTTCGATACTGAAGCCACCACCACCGGCTGGGTGCTATCGGCCAAGCTTGGGCCAGAAGGCGTGCAGCAGTGGCGCACCCATGTGGCGCGGCTGGACAAGGACGGCGTACCCCATCCTGCCAGCGCTGCCAGCAGCCCGTGCGGGCAAGCCGGCGATACCGTGGTTCAGCAATGCAAGGGCAACACTCCATGAGCAACACCATCGGTTCCCTGCTGCTTGCCGTGCTGGGTCTGGCCACCAGCCTGACCGCGCATGCCGATACGGTGCGCTGCCATGTGATTTACGGCGGTGAAACCTGGACGCTGGATGCCACGCCCACCACCACGCCGTATCAAACCCGCAACCAAGCAATCGGCCGCTATTTCGAATTCAAACTCATCAATGCCGAGCTGCCCAACACCGGCCGTTTCGTGCGCATCTATACCTATGCCATGAGCAGCGGTGATCCGGTGCTCATCCATCAAGCCTCGTATCGACCACCGTTCGATGCGCGCGCAGCACACTGGGGCTTCACCGGGTTGCAATACGTGTACGAACCCAGCAAAGGCAGCGAGTTGCAATACTGGTGCCAATTACTGCCTTGATTGCATCACGCCTCCTGCGCGGCGCTGGCCTGTCTGGACTTCATCCCCGCGACAAAGATCCCGGCCAAGCTCACCGCCAAGCCAGCCCATTGGCGTGGCGTGGGCGACAGATCCAACACCACGACATCCAGCACATACGCCACGATCGGTTGTGCCAGCAACAGCAAGCCCGCCACCGCCACCGGCAGCACCACCATCGAGCGCGAAATCAGAATCCAACTCAGGCAATGACCCACCGCCGCTAATGCCAGCAGCAAGCCCCAGACTTGCAGCGATGGCGGGGTAAATACTTCACCCTCTGCCAAACCGATTGCGCCCAAGCACAGCGCACTGCCAAACGCGGCCACGCACAACACCTGCTCTACCGGCACCCGCGCCTGACCCATCGCCGCTTCGTGTTGCGAGCGCTTGATCCCCACGTTGTAGGCGGCGTACGCAATTCCGGTGATCAAGCCCAACCATACGCCCCAATGGTATTGCGCCGGCAAGCTGGCCCAACCCGCACCCAGCAGCAGCCACAGCCCGAAAAACGCCAGCACCACCCCGGTGATGAAGCGCAGCCCCAGCCGCTCACCAAACAGCAACACCCCGGCCAGCGCCATGAAAAACACCTGCGCATTGGCCAGCAGGGTGGCCAGCCCCGGCCCCACCAGCAGAATACTTTTGTGCCACAGCCACAAATCCACCGCAAAGGCGAGTACCGGCAGCAGCAACCACAGCCACGTCTTGCGCGATAACCGCTGCCAGCCGTGCCGCCACTGCACCAGCCCTGCCAGCAACACGCCCGCCAGCAACATCCGCCAGAACGCCACCGCCGTCGGCGGCATCGCGGTCAACCGCACCATCAAACCATTGCTGCCGATGATGGCCGCCCCGATCAACAACTCCAGCGTGGCCGTTTGCCTGGACTGCGCCAGACTCATGCCGGCAATGC
>DAORUL010000010.1:21890-24414 GCA_035433165.1 Thermomonas sp.
CCATCAGCATACGCCCGCAGCTCCGCTAGAATGCGCGATTGCATTTGAATTTCGATACCGCCGTGTCCGACTCCGCCACCAGCACCGACGCCCCGATCCGCACCGATTTCATCCGCCAGATCGTGCGCGATGATCTTGCCTCGGGCAAACACACCGCCATCAAAACGCGCTTCCCGCCGGAGCCCAATGGCTACCTGCATATCGGCCACGCCAAGGCGATCTGCCTGGATTTTGGCGTGGCGGCCGAATTCGGCGGCGTGTGCAATCTGCGTCTGGACGACACCAATCCGGCGCGCGAAGACCCCGAATACGTGCGTGCCATCCAGGACGATGTGCGCTGGCTGGGCTTTGACTGGCACAGCCTGCGCCACGCTTCGGACTATTTCGAGGTGTATTACCTGGCCGCCGAAAAATTGATCACCGATGGCAAAGCGTTTGTCTGCGACTTGAGCGCCGAGCAAGTACGCGAATACCGTGGCACGTTGACCGAAGCCGGCCGCAATTCGCCGTTCCGCGAGCGCAGCGTGGAAGAAAACCTGGACCTGTTCCGGCGCATGCGTGCGGGCGAATTTGCCGACGGCGCACGCACCCTGCGCGCCAAGATCGACATGAGCAGCGGCAACATGAACCTGCGTGATCCGGCGCTGTACCGGATCAAGCACGTCGAACACCAGAACACCGGCAACGCGTGGCCGATCTACCCGATGTACGACTTCGCCCACGCGCTGGGCGATGCCATCGAGGGCATCACCCATTCGCTGTGCACGCTGGAATTCGAAGACCACCGCCCGCTGTATGACTGGAGCGTGGACAACGTGGACTTGGCCGGCCATCCCGCCCTGCTGCAACCGTTGCTGGCCAAAGGCCTGCCGATGGAAGCCGGCAAACCCCGCCAGATCGAGTTCTCGCGTTTGAACTTCAACTATCTGGTGATGAGCAAGCGCAAATTGATGGCGCTGGTCACCGACCAACTGGTCGATGGTTGGGACGACCCGCGCATGCCCACCTTGCAAGGCATCCGTCGGCGCGGCTATACCGCCTCGGCCCTGAAGTTGATGGTCGAGCGCGTGGGCATCAGCAAACAGAACTCATTGCTGGACATTTCCATTCTGGAAGGTGCACTGCGTGATGATCTGGATGCGCATGCACCGCGCCGGATGGCGGTGATCGATCCGCTGAAAGTGGTGCTGACCAATGTGGATGCCAGCGTTGAGGAATTCCTGCGGTTTGCCAACCATCCCAAGGATGAGGCGCAGGGCGAACGCGAAATTCCGTTTGGCCGCGAGCTGTGGATCGAGCGCGAGGATTTCGAGGAAGTGCCGCCCAAGGGCTTCAAGCGCCTCACGCTGGGCGGTGACGTGCGCCTGCGCGGAGCCGGCATCATGCGCTGCGATGCAGCGATCAAGGATGCCGAGGGCCGCATTACCGAGCTGCACTGCACGCTCGACCTGGAATCGCGCCCCGGCATGGAAGGTGCCAACCGCAAAGTGAAAGGCACCATCCATTGGGTCAGCGCCAAACATGCGATTGCCACCGAAGTGCGTCTGTACGACCGCCTGTTCACCGTCCCCAATCCGGATATCGACGACGGCGGCAAGACCTATGTGGATTATCTGAATCCCGAGTCGCGCAAGGTGGTCACGGGCTACATCGAACCGGCGGCGGCGCAGGCGGCGGCGGAACAAGGCTTCCAGTTCGAACGCCTGGGCTATTTCGTGGCCGACCGCTACGACCACCGCAGCGATGCACCCGTGTTCAACCGCAGTGTGACGTTGCGGGATACCTGGGCACACAAGGCGTAATGGCGATGCCAATGCCGCTGCCCGTGCAACTGCACATCACCCTGCCGATCTGGGTGATGGAACTGGACATTGCCGGCCGCGATTTCTCCACCGATGCGGCCAAGGTCGCCTTCGCCATCGAGCTGTCCAAACACAATATCGAGCGCCAAAGCGGCGGCCCGTTCGGCGCGGCGGTGTTCAGCGCGCAACATCAGTTGATCGCGGTCGGCGTCAACCGGGTGGTGCGCCAAAGCTGTTCGCTGGCGCACGCCGAAACCATGGCCTACATGCTCGCCCAGCAACGTCTGCAGCAATTCCGATTGAACGAACTCGGCAGCCCCGTCACTCTGGCCACGTCTGCGCAGCCCTGCTGCCAGTGCTACGGCGCCACCATGTGGGCCGGCATCGACCGCCTGCTGATCGGTGCCCGCGCCGAAGACGTGATGGCGTTGACGCCGTTCGACGAAGGCCCGCTGCCCGCCGACTGGGTGGGCGAACTCAACAAACGCGGCATTGCCGTGGTGCGCGACATCGAACGCGATGCGGCCTGCGCCGTGTTGAAGATGTATGGCGAATTGGGCGGGCCGAATTATTAACGGCCTGCTGTGCTACTGCCGCCAAGGCTTCGAACCCGAGCTTGCCGGCGAGCTGAGCGAACGCGCCGCCCGCGTCGGCATCGCCGGTTATGCGCGCACCGAGCGCGACAGCGGCGTGGTGGTGTTTTTCAGCGAAGACGCCATCGC
>DAORUL010000010.1:24514-28003 GCA_035433165.1 Thermomonas sp.
GCATTGCGCAAGGCCGGCGTGCTGGCCGCCAAAGACAACCCGAGCCTGCCGCGCCTGCATGTGTGCCTGCTGGCCGGCGATCACGCACTGCTGGCACGCAGCGTGGCCGCCGACAGCGCGCCGTGGCCGTTGGGCATCCCGCGCTTGCGCATGCACAAGGACGCACCCTCGCGTTCGGCACTCAAGCTTGAAGAAGCGCTGCTGGTACTGCTGAGCGACGAGGATCGCCGCAAACTGCTGCGCGAGGGGATGCGCGCCGCCGATTTGGGCGCTGCCCCCGGCGGTTGGACATGGGTACTGACCCGTCACGGCCTGCGCGTGCAAGCCATCGACAACGGCCCACTGCGCCCGCACGTGCTGGACACTGGGCTGGTGGAGCATTTGCGTGCCGATGGGTTTTCCTGGCAACCCGCGCAGCCACTGGACTGGATGGTCTGCGACATGGTGGAACAGCCGCGCCGGGTGGCCGAACGCATGGCCAGCTGGGTGCGTGAAGGTTGGTGCCGGCACGCCATTTTCAACCTGAAATTGCCGATGAAAAAACGCTGGCAAGAGACGCAACTGTGCCTGGATCTGTTTGCGCAGCACGCCCAGAAGCCGCTGACCATTCGTGCCAAGCAGCTGTATCACGACCGTGAAGAAATCACCGTATTGGCGATGCAAGCCGGACGCGGTTGACTGCGCGGAATCGCGAACCATCGCTGATCCGAAGCCGAGGTCCTTCCATTCGGCTTGGTTTAATCCACCCGTCGAATCTTTGCGCCCAAGCCGGACAGCTTGGCCTCGATGTTTTCGTAGCCACGGTCCAGATGGTAGATGCGGTCGATCACGGTTTCGCCATCGGCCACCAGCCCGGCCAGAATCAACGATGCCGAGGCGCGCAGATCGGTGGCCATCACCGGTGCGCCGCTCAACGTGGACACGCCGCGCACCACCGCGGTGTGGCCATCCACGCGAATATCCGCGCCCAGGCGCAGCAGCTCGTTGACGTGCATGAAGCGGTTTTCGAAGATGGTTTCGTTGATCACACCCACCCCGTCGGCCATGCAATTGAGCGCCATGAACTGCGCCTGCATGTCGGTGGGAAACGCCGGGTGCGGCGCGGTGGTGAAGTTGACCGCACGCGGGCGCTTGCCGTGCATGTCAAGGTGGATGCGGTCGCCGTCGATGGTAATTGTTGCGCCGGCTTCGTGCAGCTTGTCCAGCACCGCATCCATGGTATCGGCGCGGGCGTGGGTCAGCGTCACCCTGCCGCCGGTCATCGCCGCAGCCACCAGGAAGGTGCCCGCTTCAATCCGGTCGGCCACTACCGCATGTTCGCAGCCATGCAGGGCATCCACGCCTTCAATCACGATGCGCGGGCTGCCAGCGCCGGTGATTTTCGCGCCCATCGCGTTCAGGCATTCGGCCAGATCCACGATTTCCGGCTCCATTGCCGCATTTTCCAGCACCGTGGTGCCCTCGGCCAAGGCCGCCGCCATCAGCACATTTTCGGTGGCGCCCACGCTGACCAGTTCGAACACATGGCGTGCGCCCTTCAGCCGGCCCGCGCTGCGGGCTTTGATGAAGCCGTGATCCACCGTGATCTCGGCTCCCAGCGCCTGCAAGCCCTTGATATGCAAATCCACCGGCCGTGAACCAATCGCGCAGCCGCCGGGCAGTGACACCTCGGCATCGCCAAACTTGGCCAGCAACGGCCCCAGCACCAGCACCGAAGCGCGCATGGTCTTGACCAGCTCATACGGGGCCACGTGGCTGTTCACGCTGCGCGGATCCACCGTCATGACATCACCCGCGTGGACAACACCCGCACCCAGCCCGGCCAACAACTTGGCGGTGGTCAGCACATCGTGCAGGCGCGGCACATTGGTGATGCGCACGGGGGCATCGGCCAACAAGGTGGCGCACAAAATCGGCAGTACCGCGTTTTTCGCACCCGAAATACGGACTTCACCGGACAACCGGGGACCGCCCTCCACCAGAATCTTCTGCATCAGGCGGCCGCCTCTTGCGGGGTCATGGTTTGCAATTGCAGCGCGTGAATCTCGCGCCCCATGTACTCGCCCAAGGTCGCGTTGACCATGCGGTGGCGGGCCAACGGCAGCTTGCCGACAAAGGCGGCGCTGACGACTACGGCCTCAAAATGCACGCCGTCTTCGCCGCGTACGTCGACGCGGGCATCGGGCAGGCCGGTTTCTATCATTTGGCGAATCTGGTCGGCGTTCATGGGCAGGCAGGGGGACTGAAGTAAACTGAACGGACAAGTTTAGCGGAAACCCACGTGCCCCCCGCCCATCCTGCCCGTTTTGACAGCTTTGACTTCGCCGCCAGTGGCCGCCGCGTGTTCGCCATTGAGGGGGATGCGCTGACTGCCGTGGCGGCACGTCTGGATGGCGCATTCAGTGCCGCCTGCCGGGCCATCCTGGCCTGTCGCGGGCGCGTGGTCTGCACCGGCATGGGCAAATCCGGGCATGTGGCGCGCAAGATCGCGGCCACTTTGGCGTCTACCGGCACGCCTGCGTTTTACATGCATCCGGGCGAAGCCGCGCACGGTGATCTGGGCATGGTGACCGATGCCGACGTGGTGCTGACGCTGTCGTATTCGGGCGAAAGTGACGAGGTGCTGCTGCTGCTGCCCGCACTCAAGCGACAAGGCAATGTGGTGCTGGCGATGACCGGACGCGAACAATCAACCCTCGCGCGTGAAGCTGATGTCCATCTCGACGTGGCGGTGCCGGTGGAAGCCTGCCCGCTGCAACTGGCCCCCACCTCCAGCACCACCGCCGCATTGGCGATGGGCGATGCGTTGGCAGTGGCCTTGCTGGAAGCGCGCGGCTTCACCGCCGACGACTTCGCCCGTTCGCACCCGGCAGGCGCCTTGGGCCGCCGCTTGTTGCTGCATATCACCGATGTCATGCATGTGGGCGATGACGTGCCGAAAGTCGGCCCGGACGCCAGCATCAGCGCAGCGCTGGTGGAAATGAGCCGCAAGCGCCTGGGCATGACCGCGGTGGTGGATGCCGAGGATCACTTGCTGGGCCTGTACACCGATGGCGATCTGCGCCGCAGCCTGGACGATGCCGGCGTGGATCTGCGCCACACCCGAATCGATGCGGTGATGACCCGCGCACCACGCACCATTGATGCCGATGCCCTGGCCGCGGAAGCCGCGCAATTGATGGAAACCCACAAAATCAACGCCCTCCTCGTCACCAATGGGCAAGGTCAGGTGGTGGGCGCACTCAACATCCATGACCTGCTGCGGGCGCGGGTGGTGTGATGGCACACCCTCTTCACTATCCCGCCGATGTGCTGGCACGCGCTGCCAACATTCGCCTGATCGGGTTTGATGTGGATGGCACCTTGACCGATGGCGGTCTGCAGTTTGGCAGCGATGGCCACGAACAAAAATGCTTTCACGTGCAAGACGGGCTGGGGCTGGTGCTGCTGCGCCATGCCGGCATTGCCACCGCACTGGTCAGTGCGCGC
>DAORUL010000011.1:0-25143 GCA_035433165.1 Thermomonas sp.
TTGGTCGTCGGAAATTTTCGAAGTCGTGGCTTCGTGTTCCACCGTGGCGCTGGGGCTTTTGACTTCGATATACGGGAAGGTGTGCGCGCCGCAGGATTTGCCGATCAGCAGTGAGTCGCATTGGGTGTGGTTGCGTGCGCCCTCTGCGCTGGCGGCCACTTTCACCAGCCCGCGGTAAGTGTTCTGCCCACGCCCTGCACTGATGCCCTTGCTGACGATCTTGGACTTGGTGCGCTTGCCGAGGTGAACCATCTTGGTGCCGGTATCCGCCTGCTGGTAGTGGTGGGTCAGGGCGACACTGTGGAACTCGCCCACGCTGTCATCGCCCACCAGTACGCAGCTGGGGTATTTCCAGGTGATCGCGCTGCCGGTTTCCACCTGCGTCCACGTCACTTTGCTGCGCGCACCGCGGCATTCGGCGCGTTTGGTGACGAAGTTGTAGATGCCGCCCACGCCGTTTTCGTCGCCGGGATACCAGTTTTGCACGGTGCTGTATTTGATCTCGCCATCGTCCAGCACGACCAGCTCCACCACCGCCGCGTGCAGCTGATTTTCATCGCGCATCGGTGCGGTACAGCCTTCCAGATAGGAGACGTGCGCTTGTTCTTCGCAGATGATCAAGGTGCGTTCAAATTGCCCGGTGTGGCCGGCATTGATGCGGAAGTAAGTGGACAGCTCCATCGGGCAGCGCACGCCCTTGGGGATGAACACGAAGCTGCCGTCGGAAAACACCGCCGAGTTGAGCGCGGCGAAGTAGTTATCGCCCACCGGCACCACCGTGCCGAGGTATTTCTGCACCAATTCCGGATGGTTGACGATGGCATCGCTCATCGAGGTGAAAATCACGCCCACCGCCGCCAACTCTTTCTTGAAGGTGGTGCCCACGCTGACCGAATCGAACACCGCATCCACCGCCACCCCGGCCAGTTTGGCGCGCTCGTGCAGTGGCACGCCCAGCTTGTCGTAGGTGTCCAGCAATTCTTGTGGGACTTCATCCAGCGATTTGTATTTCGGGCCTTTCGGCGCGCTGTAGTAGCTCAACGCCTGCAAGTCGATCGGGCCCAATTTGAGCTTGGCCCAATCCGGTTGCGTCATCGTCAAAAAATGGCGGTACGCAGACAGCCGCCACTGCGTCATCCATTCCGGCTCATGCTTCTTTGCCGACAGCGCACGGATGATGTCTTCCGACAACCCCGGCGGCAGCGAGTCGGTTTCGATATCGGTAATAAAACCGGCATCGTATTTGCGCCCCAGCTGTTCATGAATTTGCGCGTTTTGTGCTTCGGTCATCGGGAATCCTCAAGCCTGCGCCAGTGGGGCAGCATCTGCCCGCGCACAGGGGGTTGCGGTGGCGCCAGCATCTGCGCCAGCGAGATGCCGCGCAGGGCGTCGGCCACCACGTCGTTGATACGCCGCCAATTGGCACGTACGCCGCAGCTGTGTTCGATGCCGCATTGGCCGCTGGGCATGCTGCATTCGGTCATCCCCAGCGGGCCTTCCATCGCCTCGACAATGGCAATCAGGCTGATGGCCTCGGCCGGACGCGCCAACCGGTAGCCGCCATTGGCACCGCGAAAGCCCGACACCAGCCCAGCGGCGGCCAGCGGTTTGAGCACCTTGGCCACGGTGGGCGGCTCCAGACCGGCGCGTTCGGCCAACTCCGGCGCACTCAACACCGCGTCCGGCCGCGCAGCAAGCACGGTCAGTACAACGGTGGCGTAATCGGTGAGCCGGGTGACGCGAAGCATGGCGGCGGGGCGTAGCGGGGGAATCGGTACTGAAATTGTACGTTTTCACGCCCCGGCCGCCAAGTTGGCTGGGCTGACTTGGGTCAAGGGGAGGGAAAAGTGAGGTGAGGAGATCCGGTGGGCTTGCATCTCCGCACAATAAAAACGCCCCGCGAGGGGGCGTAGTCATGATCTGGCGGAGAGAGGGGGAAAGCCCCAATCCGATACTAAACCTCTGATTTTCCGGAAGAAACAACCCGGTGAGAGTTTGTACCAACTGGCGTACCAGCGTTGGGACGTATGGTAACAGTCTACGGGTGCGAGGTGGAAGGCTCTGCGCTCTTGTCTAGGAACAGAAGGCGTGCCGCTCCCGTTGCAGCAATCGCTCCAAGCAACTGCGCCACCACGAACCATGGCACGCCACTAGGCTTGATCCCGGCAAATGAGCTGGTGAAGGCTCGGGCAAGCGATACCGCAGGATTGGCGAATGAAGTCGAAGCCGTGAACCAGTACGCAGCCATGATGTAGCCGGCGACGGACAGGGCGACGGCTAGCAATCCATGTCTGGCCGTGCCCAGGATGACCAGCACCAGGCCGAAGGTCGCAACGAACTCACTCCCTACCTGCGACACGCCTTCCCGCACATGCTGGGAGAGCGTGAACGCCGGCAGATCAAACATGCCGTGAGCGATGGCGACGCCTGCTAGAGCGCCTACGACCTGGGCGGAGACATAGCCCAAGGTGTCGGCGGTGGAGAGTTCGCCGCGCAATCGCATAGCCAGCGAAACGGCGGGATTGAAATGCGCCCCGGAGACGTTCGCCAGCGTCATGATGAGCGCGAACAATCCCGCGCCCGTGGCAAGCGCGTTTGCCAGCAAGGCCAGGGCGATATTTCCCCCGGCCAAGCGTTCGGCCATGATCCCGGAGCCAACGATGACCGCCAGCAAAAATGCCGTGCCGATAGCCTCGGCCAACATGCGGCGTGGAAGTCGCATTTAGGCGTTGCCCAGGGCTTTGACTTCCCTCAACAACGACATGCGATCCAAGGTGTCATGCGGCAGGCTCAGAAACAGGCCCAAGCGGTGAGCGATAGCCTGCGCCGTTTTACCGAACGCTGCACGCTTGGCGCTTTCGTCGCCTTCGGCGAGTGAGGGATCAGGAAATCCCCAATGCGCTGTCATGGGAGAGCCAGGCCAGAACGGGCAGGCTTCGCCCGCCGCGTTATCGCAGACGGTAACGATGAAATCCATCTGTGGTGCGTCGGGTGTGGCGTACACATCCCAACTCTTGCTTTCCATTCCGTTGGTGTCGATACCCATAGATTGGAGCGTGTCCAGCGCCAGCGGATTGATCCTGCCACTGGGTTGACTGCCTGCGCTGTACCCCTTGAATTGACCTTTGCCTAGGCTGTTAACCAAGCCCTCGGCCAGAATGCTGCGGGCGCTGTTGTGGGTACATAGAAACAGGATGTTATAGGGCTTGGTATTCATCGCGGTTTGTCCTCAGCAGCAGCCGGAGCCAGAAGAAGAACAGGCCGTTGCCGTGCTTTCCGGCTTGGCTACGCAGCAGGCTTCGCCGGTCATTCGTTCGCTGCCATAGACCGGGATATCACCCAGGGTGTGGAACGCTTCCCAGATGACACCCTGCGGGTCTTCCAGCCAATGCTTATCCGAACGGGCATAGCAGCAGTTGGCGCCTGTCTCCGGGTCAGCGTTCAAACCAGCGACGGCGGCACGGCGCTCAATCTCCGCGAGTTCCTCTGCGGTTTCAGCTTGGATACCAAGATGGTTGACGCCTACGGCGTCGGTGCGCGTTGAGATCGCAAAGTTCACACGCGGATCATCCAGTAGCCACTTGGCATAGTCGTTTTTTTGGACGCTCGGTGCGGTAGCGAACAGGCCTGAATAGAAGTGGATGCTTTGGTCTAGGTCTTTCACAGAGACATGGACGTGTAGGCGTTTCATCGGGGCTCCGTTAGGTGGCGGTGGCGTTACAGGACACGCCTTCAACGCCGCATGGCGTACCGGCGCAACAGTTCTTGGTTAGGAACGAGAGCAGGTCATCCATTGCTTTGAAATTCGCGGAATAGATGACGTAACGACCGTCCTGGCGGGATTGCGTCAGTCCAGTATGGGTCAGTTCTTTCAGGTGAAAAGACAGCGTGGCTGGGCTAATGCCCAATTGTTCCGCGATCTGCCCTGCGGGTAGCCCGTCAGGGCCTTGTTGGACAAGCAAGCGAAAGACCGAGAGGCGAGTCTCTTGGGCCAAGGCGGCGAGGAGTGGGACAGCAGTTATTGTTTCCATATTTCAACAATAATGGAAATTAATGAGGCTAGCAAGGGTCACCGATAGCCCACAGGCGCGGCGCGGAAGCGCCCGCCCAGAACCAGGGCCAAAGGCCCAGAGATCGGCCGCCGCAGGCGGCCAACCCGGCGCGTTAGCGCCGGGGAACATGCACCAGGCGCAAGTCGAATTGCTGTGGCCGCAATTCTGATTGCGCTGAGCGCAAGCGAAATTGCGCCTAGCGCAATTTTCGAGGGTAGGAAAATCGCGATTTTCCCCTTGTTTTTAGCGGCGGATAGCGTTTTTGCTTTACCCCCTCCCTCTACTTCTTAATTCTTCTTCTCTACATAGGTAGTCCTTGACGGATCAGGGCCGGCAGGCAGGCCGCGGCCGTCGCCTGTAGCGCCGAGCCGCCAGCCCCGTAGGTGGCGGCGTGGTCGGTGTCCAGGGTGCTAGGCCCCTCGCTGCTCTCGTGGCCAACGAACCGCTCCCGCCAGCCCTGGGCCACGCCTTTGCGGGTCATCGTCTGGATGACGGTTGCCCGGAAGGAGTGAAGCCCCATCCGGCCCTTGCCGCGCGGGGCAATGCCCCACGCTTTCAGGGCGGTGATAAACGCCTTTTGGCTGGGCGCAGCCGGGCCGTTCTGTGTCAGCAAGTTACCGGTCTTTTCCACGCGAGCAATAGCCGCATGGTAGGCCAGTAACAACGCGCCAGACCACGCCAGGGCCAGGCGTGGATCATGCGTTCGCAGGCTGCGCCTGATCTCGCCGCGCCCGTCGAAATTACGGCGCAGGTGCTTGGGCACAACCAAGCGAAAAGTGAAGCCGCTGGGGCGGTGGAGCAAGTAGCGGGGCAGGCGCATGAATGTACCAATGCATGTACCAAGCCGTTTCTCTCCGAAAAACGAAAAAACCCCTGAAAATCAGGGGTTTTTAAGTATCTGGCGGAGAGAGGGGGATTCGAACCCCCGAAGCGCGGTTTAGACGCTTACACACTTTCCAGGCGTGCTCCTTCAACCACTCGGACACCTCTCCGGAACCGTCCATTCTAGCGGGGTGCGGGCCACTCCACAACAAATTCCGTGGAACTGCGGCGAGGGCTGCCCGGCTCATGCCACAATGCCGGCATGTCCTATCTCGTGCTTGCCCGCAAGTGGCGTCCCAAGCGTTTTGCCGAATTGGTCGGCCAGGAGCACGTGGTGCGTGCGCTGACCAACGCACTGGAAACCGGCCGTGTTCACCATGCGTTCCTGTTCACCGGCACGCGCGGGGTGGGCAAAACCACGATTGCACGCATTTTCGCCAAATCGCTCAATTGCGAGCGCGGCACCTCGTCGGATCCGTGTGGTGAATGCGAGACCTGCCAGGCGATTGATGCCGGTCGCTATATCGACCTGTTGGAGATTGATGCCGCGTCCAACACGGGCGTGGACAATGTGCGCGAGTTGATCGAAAACGCGCAGTACATGCCCAGCCGCGGCAAGTACAAGGTGTACCTGATCGACGAAGTGCACATGCTGTCCAAGCAGGCCTTCAATGCGCTGCTGAAGACACTGGAAGAGCCGCCCGAGCACGTCAAATTCCTGTTCGCCACCACTGACCCGGAAAAATTGTTGGTGACGGTGCTCAGCCGCTGCTTGCAGTTCAATTTGAAGCGCTTGGATGAAGCGCAGATTGGCGGCCAGATCCACAAGATTCTTGCGGCGGAAGGCATTGCTGCCGAAGCCGATGCGGTGCTGCAGTTGGCCAAGGCCGCCGATGGCAGTTTGCGTGATGGGCTGTCGCTGCTCGATCAAGCCATCGCCTATACGGGAGGCAAGCTGGATAGCGCGGCTGTAGCGGCGATGCTGGGCACGGTAGACCGCAGCAGGATTCAATCCTTGCTGGTGGCGTTGGCCGAGGCTGATGGTGCGCGCCTTATGCAGGAAGCGGAGCACTTGGCGGAGTTTTCGCCAGATTGGGCCAGCATACTGGATGCGCTGTCGGCGGCCTTGCATCGGGTGCAGGTCAAGCAATTGGTGCCGGGCGTGGATGCGGGGCAAGACGCGATTGACGTGGAGATGCTGGCGGCGCAGTTGCGCCCCGAATTGGTGCAGCTGTGGTATCAGATGGCGCTGAACGGTCGTCGCGATCTGGGCTATGCCCCCAGTCCGCGCAGCGGGTTTGAAATGACTTTGCTGCGGATGCTGGCGTTCCGGCCTGATGCACACGCGCAAATTGCTGCGCCGCGTGCGGCCACACCCATGGCACCCCTGATCAGTGCGTCGCCACAAGCGCGGGTAGAGGCCGCGGCCCGTGCCCGTGCAGCAATGGCGGAAGAGCCTGTTGCTGCGGCAGAGCCGGTTGCAGTGAAGTCGCCGGTGGTTGTACCCGCGAGCGTGAGTGAGCCGGCAGCTGTGCCTGAACCTTCGCACCAAGCCAGCAGCACCTTGTTAGTGACGGATAGCGAACATTGGCTGGAACTGGTGGCGCGCAGTGGCCTGAAAGGCCCCCCCAAGCTGCTGGCCGACAATGCTGCGTTCGTGGCGCATGCCGATGGCGTGTTGCATTTGGCGTTGGCACCCGAACAGGAGCACCTGAAGTCGGCGAATCTGGTGCTGCAACTGGGCGATGCCATCGGGCAACAGTTGGGCGGTGCGGTGCAGGTGCGCTTTGAGATTGGGCAGGGGCGCGGCGAAACCGCAACCGTGCGCAATGCGCGTGAACGTGATGTCCGCCAGGCCGGTGCGGAAAGCGCCTTTGCTTCGGATCCTGGCATTCAACGACTCGTGCAGCAGCATGGCGCGCAGATCGTGCAGGATTCGATCCGCCCGTTGGACACTCCCTGAGCCACTTTTATTTTTGCAATAATGGAAGACAGCACTATGCGTGGAAATATCGCCCAGCTGATGCAGCAGGCCCAGCAGATGCAAGAAAACATGCAGCGCGCGCAGGAACAGGTCGCCGCGCTGGAAGTCACCGGCAATGCGGGTGGCGGGATGGTCAGCGTGACCTTGGGGGGGCGCATGGATTGCCGCAAGGTGCGCATTGACCCGGCAGCCTTGAGTGACCCGGAAATGGCCGAAGATTTGATTGCCGCCGCGTTCAATGATGCGGTGAACAAGATCAATGCGGCATCGCAGGAGAAAATGGCGGGTGCCACCGCGGGCATGCAATTGCCGCCGGGTTTCAAACTGCCGTTCTGATGGCGGCGTTGCTTGAGCAATTGATCGACGCCTTGCGGGTGCTGCCGGGGGTGGGCCAGAAATCCGCGCAGCGGATGGCTTACCACTTGCTGGAGCGCCAGCGCGATGGCGGCAAGCGCCTGTCCGATGCGTTGGCGCAAGCGATGGCGCAGATTCGCCATTGCACGCGCTGCCGTGATTTCAGCGAAACCGAGCTGTGTGCCACCTGCGCCAGTGGTGCACGCGATGTGCAATTGCTGTGCGTGGTGGAAACTCCGGCAGATCGGTTGGCAATTGAGCAGGCCACAGGCTTTCGCGGCTTGTATTTCGTGCTGCAAGGTCGGTTGAGCCCGCTCGATGGCATCGGCCCGCATGAGCTGGGCTTGGATCAATTGGCGCAGCGCTTGCAGGAAGGCGAAGTGCGCGAACTCATCGTGGCCACCAATCCCACCGTGGAAGGCGAGGCCACGGCGCATTATCTGGCGCAGTTGGCGCGTGCGCGTGGCGTGCATCCCAGCCGCTTGGCGCATGGCGTGCCGCTGGGCGGCGAGTTGGAATATGTGGACCGCGGTACTTTGCAGCACGCATTCGGCAGCCGTATCGAAATTCCATCCGACAAATAACCGTGGAGGTTGCGCAATGGGCGACACCATTTTTCACAAGATCATCCATCGGGAAATCCCGGCCGACATCGTGTATGAAGATGCGCATATGGTCGCGTTTCGCGACATTGCACCGCAGGCGCCGGTGCATGTGTTATTCGTGCCCAAGCAAACCTTCGCCACCCTCAACGATGTGCCCGAAGCCAGCGCGCTGGTGATTGGCCGCCTGGCCACTGCAGCGGCCCGCTATGCCAAGGCACAGGGCTTTGCCGACGATGGCTACCGGATCGTGATGAACTGCAATGGCGATGCCGGCCAGACCGTGTTTCAAATCCACCTGCATCTGTTGGCAGGCGCGCCGTTGGGGCGGTTTGGTACGCCCTGAAATCAAGGCCGGTGCTGGCGTAAATCACGCAGCAACCGGGTCAATGCGGCACGCTCATTCGCACTGGCGTAGCGTGCATTCGATACCCGGCGTGCCAGTGTGCCGAGGTGCTCACCCGCAGTGGGTTGATCGGCGGCCACTCTGGCGGCCCACACTTGTGCCGGTTCATGTGCTGCGCGGCCATGGCCCAGTTTGCGATAGCGCGCTTCCAACGCATGCCACGCACGCAGCAGGGGGTCGCGTTGGCGCTCGCCACGCGCAATCAGCCAGCTCATCCACAGCACGGCAAGGCCTGCGATCAATGCAAACAGTATCACCAGGTCACGCGGTTGCAGCGCATCGATGCCGAGGGGTTTGAGCAGGTCACGCTGCCGCTGGGCATTGAAGCCCAACACAAAATCATTCCAGCCCCGGCGTAGCCAATCGCCGGCATTGAACACCGGCACCAGCCCGGTGAAATTGCCGAACTGCCCGGGGCGGCGGTCGGCCAGGGTGTCGTGTACGCGCTCGGGGGCGACGGCAGCGGTGGGATCCACGCGTACCCAACCGCGCTTGGGCAGCCAGATTTCACTCCATGCATGGGCATCGGATTTGCGTACCAGCCAATAATTTCCGATCGGGTTGCGATAGGCGCCGCTATAACCGGTGACCACGCGTGCGGGGATGCCGGCAGCACGCATCAACACCACGAATGAGGAACTGAAATGCTCGCAATAGCCTGCCTTGCGGTCGAATAGAAAATCATCGATTTCATTGCGCCCGGTCAGCGGCACGTCGAGGGTGTAGGTAAATTCGCGCCTGATCATCGCCAGTGCCCGCTCGGCAATCGCCGCATCGCTGCGGCCTTGGGTGTCAGTGCCGGCTTCGCGTCGCCACTGCTTGCCCAGTGCCACCGTGCGTGGGTTATAGCCTTGCGGCAGCAGCAGGGCGCGCATGCGCAAGGGATCTGGCAGATCCGCTTCCAGTGCCGCCACCGGTTGCGACTGCATGCGCCAACGCGAGACGTTGTACTGTGGTGACTCTGCCCACGGGGTGTAATCCAGACTGATGCGCGCCCCATCGGGTAATTGGGTGGGGACATCCAGTGCAATCAGCTGCCGGGTTTCACTGGGCTCCAATTCGATTTGGTAATCCCAACGTGGGCCGCCGGCTTGCATCGGTGCGGGGCTGAAGCCTTGCAGGGCCATCGCCTGATGCCACGTGCGACCATCGAAATCCCATAGCACCGGGCCGCGCCAATACATTTGATCCGGACGCGGGATCGGGCCAAAAAACTGCACGCGTGCAGCGGGGCTATCGTCCAGCAGCATGTCGATCATGCCACCCGGGGTCATGCTGTCGGACAGGCCGGGCTTGGCAACACTGCGTTCGGGCAGTCCCCACAGCGGCGTGGGCAGGCGTGGAAATAACCAGAATGCGGCCAGTGCCAGCGGCAGGCCCAATGCAAACAGGTGCAACACATTGAGCAGGGCTTGGCGTTGCCAATCGGTTGCATAAGCCGCGTTGGGTACTTGCCCTGCATCGGCCTGGTCCGGCATGACTTGCCCTTCATCCATTGCCAAACGCTGCAGTGCCAGAAGCGCTAGCAGCACGGCTGTCAGCGCCAGTAGCAGGCTGATCGGGCCTTGATCCAGCAGGAAGGTGGCGAACGGGCCAAACAGGGCAAACCCAACCAGGCTGCGACCATCGCGCAGGCTTACGGTTTCTGCCGGCTTCAGCGCCAGCATCGCAGCTAACACGGCGCAGGCACTATCGCGGCCAATCCCCGGCGCGACTGCCAATACCGCGAGCAAGGCGGTCCCACCGAGCAGCAAGCGCAACAGCAGCGACAGTGGTTTTCGCTTTGATGCGGCGGCTACTGCCAGCGCGCCCAGCCCATAGCCAATGCCGAGTGACATCGGCAATTGCAGCAACAGAGGCAGCAGGCACGCGGCTGCCGCCAGCAGCACATGCTTGCGAGCGCTGCTGGTCATCGCCGGCGAGGGAAAGCGCTTAGCCATGCCGTACCTCATCGGGCATCAGCGCGAGTGCACGCAGGCACAGGTGGCGATGCTGTGCCCCATTTCCAAAATCAATCCCGGGTGATGCCGGAAGATGCAGGGCATAGCGTTGCCCGGCGCGTTCGGCATCGTCGACCCAGCGTGCCAAGCGGCGGATACGCTGCTCATACGGCAGGCCATGGGTGTGCTGCCAATCCAATGTCAACTCGCCACCGCGGGGCAATTCGTATTCGCGCACCAATAGCGTGTCGCGGCGGGCCGACGCTTTCCACGCCACGGTGCGTGGTGGATCGCCTTGGCGATAACTGCGCAAGTGGTGCGGATCTTCACCCGTGCGTGCCAATTGTGGTTGGCTCCGGCCACCGCTGGCGATGGGTAGCGGCGGGGCTTGTGTTTCTGCAGCGGGATAGACCAATACGCTTTGTGCGGGCCACACATAGCCCCATGCACGCGCCAGCCCCAGCGGTTGCACGGTGCGCAGTTCGATGCGTGAAAGCGCTAGCAATCCACGGCGCTGGGTGGGGACATGCAAAAGCGCGGTGCAGCCCTGTGCATCCACGCGGATATGCGTGATTGCATCGTCCAGTGCAAGCCGCAAGCCGCGGCGTACGCGGGTATCACTCGCCATCAATGCAATGCGTAATTGCAGGCTGTCGCCGGCACTGCAAGGTTCGGCCGAAATCGCCTCGATGCGCAGCCCGGACAATTGCAGGTGCGCGGCGATCAAGCTGGCCAGTGTGGTGCCGGCCAGCAGCAATGCCAACAACAAGGCAGGGTTGTTGTTGAAGTTGAGTGCGCCCAACAGCATGGTGCCCAGCAATAGCGCGAAGAACAGCCCGCTGGCGGTGGGCAGCACGTAGATGCGATGGCGGTCGAGGCGTACCGGCAGCGGTTCCGGCCCGCGTGGGCGCATCCACGCCTGCATCCGCCGGCGCATGTTCGCCAGCATCGTCAATCCACCGCTACCGCGTGCAGGATCTGTTTGGCCAGTGTGGCGGGAGTGGCCTCGGCTTCGGTGACAAGGCGATGTTCTGCCACCGCCGGAAACAGTGCCTGCACGTCCTCTGGCAGTACATGCTCACGCCCCAGCAGCAGTGCGTGCGCGCGCGCGGCGCGCAGCAGCGCCAACCCGGCGCGGGGCGACAGGCCCACCCGCACGCCCGGATGTTTGCGGCTGCGTGCCAGCAAGGCTTGCAGGTAATCCAGCAGGGCATCGCTGGCGTGGATCGCTTGCACCGCTTGCCGTAGCGCCAGGATGTGCTGGGCATCCAGCAATGGGCTGACCTGCGCGATCAGCTCGCGGCGGTCACGGCCGGCCAGCAGGGCGCGCTCGGCGGCATCATCGGGATAACCCAGGCTGAGTCGCAGCAGGAAGCGGTCGAGTTGCGAATCCGGTAGTGGATAGGTACCCGACAAATCCACCGGATTCTGTGTGGCGATTACCAAAAACGGATTGGGCAGGGCGCGGGTCTGGCCATCCACCGTCACTTGATGTTCGGCCATCGCTTCCAGCAGGGCACTTTGCGTGCGCGGCGGTGCGCGGTTGATTTCATCGGCCAGCAAGATATGCGCAAATACCGGGCCCGGGTGAAACTCAAAATTGCGGGTCTGTGCTTCGTAAATCGACACTCCCAGGATGTCGGCGGGCAACAAATCCGAGGTGAATTGCACGCGCGAAAACCCAAGACCCAAGGTGGCTGCCATCGCGTGCGCCAAGGTGGTTTTGCCCAGTCCGGGCAAATCTTCGATCAATAAATGTCCATCCGCCAGCAGCGCCACGAAAGCCAGCCGCACTTGCTGCGGCTTGCCCAACACCAGGCTGTTGACCTGCGCCTGCGCATCACGCAAGGCCTCACGCAGTGCATCGGGTAGCATCGCGGGTTGTGTGGCAGGTTGCGTCGCTGTGGATGCGGACATGGCGGCCTCGGTGAATTTTTAATCAGTGTAGCGGGATGGGATGCGAATGCGGGATGTGCAGCAAGTAGATTCCGCAAAACGCGGGTTCATCATCCTGTGGCTGGTGCTGACACTGCTGAAAGCAGTGCTGGCGATACGTCTGCCGTTGTTTGTCGATGAAGCGTTCTACTGGCAGGAAGGGCAGCATCTGGCGTGGGCGTATTCGGATTTGCCGGGGCTGACGGCATGGCTGGCGCGGCTTGGCGATACGCTCGCACCGGGCCAGGTGGTGGCGCTGCGGCTGCCGTTTTTGTTGTTGGGTGCGACCATTCCGTGGGTGGTCGTGCGGATGAGCGGGCGCGAGTTCGGTGCGCGCACGGGCTGGTGGACAGGAAGCCTGTGTTTGTTGCTGCCGTTAGCCGGCAGCCTGGGGGTGATGGCGCTGCCGGATGTGCCATTGTTGTTGGCCAGTGTGTTGTGTCTGGATGCAGGTCTGCGCGTGTTGCGCAGGGTGGATGCGCTGGCCACCGCCGAGCTGGCATTGGGGCTGGCGATTGGCGGATTGGCCCACTATCGGTTTGCAGCGGTGATCCTGGTGGGATTGGCCACGTTGCTGGCACTGCGCGAAGGGCGCCGAGCATTACGCTCCCCGTGGCTCTGGGTCGCGATTGGGGTGGGTGCATTGGCATGGCTGCCGCTGCTGTGGTGGAACCTGCACAACGCAGATGCCGGCTTGAAGTTTCAGCTGGTGGACCGCCACCCATGGGCGTTCAGCTGGGGCGGCTTTGAGCTGGGGTTGATGCAGTGGCTACCCGTCACGCCAGTACTGCTGTTGGTGATGACGGTTGTCGCAGTGCGCGGGTTGCGCGATGCGCGCCCGGCGGCACGCTATTTGGCGATCAGCGGCATGGCCATGGTGCTCGGGTTTTTCCTGCTGGGTTTTTTTGCCGACCAACAACGGGTCAGCTTCCATTGGCCGGTGCCGGGGTTCGTGGCCTTGTTGCCACTGGCCGCGTTGTCGCTGATGAATAGCCGGCGCACACTGCGCCACATCACACTGGCGGTGACTGCAATAGGCTTGCTGGTGGCATTGGGGTTTTTTGCCGTAGCCAGCGTGCCGCAGTGGCGCGCGTTGGCGGCACTGCGCGGGGTGCAATCGGGGAATTTTGCTGGATGGGATGTGCTGGCCGATGCAATCCGCACGCAGCAAGCGCACTTGCCTGCGGGTGCGCGCGTGCTGGCAGGGGATTTCAAGATCGGCGCGGAGATGGGCTTTGCCTTGGGCGATGCCAATCTGCCGGTACTGGCGCATCCGTTGAACGAAAAACATGGTCGTGCGGTGCAATTGTCATTATGGAATTTGCTGCACGCATCACGCGATGCTGTGGGGCCTGGCCCGTGGCTGCTGGTTGCCAGCCCGTCGCATGCGGGCTTTGACAGCGACCGCATCTATCAAGACAAGTTGCAAAAACAGCTCGGGCCGCTGCCAGCACCGCAGGTGTTGCAGGTGGATGGTGGCAGCAAGCGATACTGGCTGTTTGTGCTGCAGTAACCTGCCAGAACCCGGTTCAAGGCAGGTTGAAACCGGCTCGGCGCAGCAAGCGCGCCGTGGCGATCAGTGGCAATCCGATCAGCGCGGTGGGGTCGCGGTTGTCGATGGCATCGAACAGCGCAATCCCCAGGCCTTCGGATTTGAAGCTGCCGGCACAGTCAAATGGTTGCTCGGCATCAACATAGCGCTCAATTTCGGCGGCATCCAGCGGGCGAAACTGCACGCTCGTCTCATCCTGATCAGCCCATTGGCGGCCATCCGGATGCGCCAGGCACAGTGCCGTGTGAAACCGCACTAGGCGTCCCGACATGGCCGAGAGCTGGGCGATCGCGGCAGCGCGGGCGCCGGGTTTGCCCAAGGCGCGACCTTCGCATTCGGCCACTTGGTCCGAACCCAGCACCCAGCAGTCTGCTCCGATCTGCAGTTCGGCGACCGCCCGGGCTTTGGCGGCAGCCAGGCGAATCGCCAGTGCCTGCGGCGCCTCACCGGGAAGCGCGGATTCATCCACCTCGGGGCGGATCACCGCAAACGGCAACTGCAGACGGTTCAGCAATTCGCGGCGATACACCGATGTCGATGCCAGGATAAGCGGCGTCACGGCAGTTGACCTGCACGTGCCTGTTCGATTTTCTGCAGCTGGGCGTCCAGGCTGGCGCTGGCGCTGTCTAGGCTCCGGCGTACGTCTTCCAGCTGCGCAAGGCTGGCCTGTTGCGCGTTGTCTTGCAGCCACAGCCGCTGTTGCAGCAAGTCATGCATGGCAGCACGCACCGGGTTGACGTGGTCGCCGGCAATCGCTTCGATTTCGCTGCGCACCGCACGCAACCGGGCTTCCAGCGCATCGGCGGCATCCAGTAATTGCGAAATGACGCGCTGGCGGTGCAGGCTGTCGCGACGTTGACGCAACGCCAGCCACAGGCCGCCAACGACAAGTACTGCAAGGATGAGTAACGATGCGATTTTCATTTGTGCAGTCTGCGCGAGCGCCGAATGCGGCGCAATTCCCAGGCGAAATTCCGGGTTGCCGTCATATGGATTTGGAGATGGGCGTAATTTGACAGTGGGCGGGGCGCTCTGTAACATTTCGCGGCTTATGTCGAACCAGTTGACCAGTCGGGTTCCGGAAAGCTTGGATGCATGGCGCATGGTCGCCGCATCATGCGAGTTCGAAGGGCGCATTCCGTTGCAGGCGATGACCCGGCTGCGCGGAAGCTTGCTGGATGGCGAGGGCGAGGTTCGCTATGTATTGGGGTTTGGCACCGATGCGTTGCGGGTGCCGTTCGCCCAGCTGCAAATCGAAGCCGAGTTGCCGTTGGAATGCCAGCGCAGTTTGCAGCGTTTCGTGCTGCCGGTGCGGTTGCAGCAGCGCTTGGGTTTGATCCGCGACGAGGCCGATGAAGCGGCCTTGCCACCGGATTACGAAGCCTTGCTGGTGCCTGCTGACGGCATGCTGCATCCGGCTGAGCTGGTGGAAGACGAGTTGATTCTGGCGTTGCCGGTAGTGCCGGTGTCGCCCGAAGCCGAAGCGGTGAAGCGCGAATTTGCGCCAACTGCCGAGGAAGTGGCCAAGGCCAGCCCGTTCGCGGGGCTGGCGGGCCTGAAGACAAAATAAGTGCGATAATGTCGCGTTGAGTGTTGCTGCAATAATCTTTTGGAGTTGTTCCCATGGCCGTTCAGAAGTCCCGCGTTTCTCCGTCCCGTCGTGGCATGCGTCGTGCGCATGACGCCCTGTCCGCCAAGCAGTTGGCTACCGACCCGACCAGCGGCGAGACCCACCTGCGTCACCACGTGACCGCTGACGGTTACTACCGTGGCAAGCAGGTCATTGCACCGAAGAGCAAGGTTGCCGACGAAGAGTGATCTTCGAGACGTTGATCCTTTGGTCGCATGTCGTGACCGTCGGATCTTCGAGCGCAATGCCATTGCACCTGCATGACGCCAGGCCGCGCCACAAAGCGCGGCCATTGGCGTTTTGACGCGTGCCATTTTACGTGGCGCCATCGCTCCGGCCAGATCAATCCGGACTTGGGCCCGGATCGGCTACCCTTACCGATCTTGCCGACTGGTACTTGCCAGACTTGATCGTGGAGTTTGCAGACACATGATTCACACCGAAAACCGCATCTTCGCCCGCATCGCCGGTACCGGCAGCTACCTGCCGCAGCAAATGTTGACCAATGAAGACCTGGTCAAGCGTGGCGTGGATACCAGCGATGAGTGGATCGTCAGCCGTACCGGCATCCGCCAGCGGCATATCGCGGCCGAAGGCGAGCTGACCTCGGATCTGGGTTATCAAGCGGCACTGCGCGCGCTGGAAGCGGCAGGCGTTTCGGCGGACGAAATTGACCTGATTGTGGTCGGCACCACCACCCCGGACCTGATTTTTCCTTCCACCGCCACCATCATCCAGCGCAAGCTGGGTGTGGCCGGCTGCCCGGCCTTCGATGTCAATGCCGCCTGCTCTGGCTTTATCTATGCGCTGACCGTGGCGGATAAATTCATCCGTAGCGGCGCATCCAGGACAGCGCTGGTGATTGGCGCGGAAACCCTGACCCGGATGCTGGACTGGAATGATCGCAACACCTGCGTGCTGTTTGGCGACGGTGCCGGCGCGGTGGTACTGAAGGCCGACGACAGTACCGGCATCCTCAGCACGCATATGCACGCCGATGGCGGCAAAAAAGAGTTGCTGTGGAACCCGGTGGGGGTATCGACCGGCTTCAAGCCAGACGAGCCCAATGCCGGTGTGCGCGTGATGATGGCCGGCAACGACGTCTTCAAGTACGCGGTGAAGGCACTGGATGCGGTGGTCGATGAGGCCCTGGTGGCCAATGGGCTGGACAAGACCGCACTGGACTGGCTGGTGCCGCATCAAGCCAACCTGCGCATTATCGAAGCTACCGCCAAGCGGCTGGACATGTCGATGGAGCGCGTCATCGTCACCGTCGACAAGCACGGCAACACCTCATCCGGCTCGGTACCGCTGGCGCTGGACGAAGCCGTGCGCTCGGGCAAGGTACAGCGCGGCCAGTTGATCCTGCTGGAAGCCTTCGGTGGCGGGTTTGCCTGGGGATCGGCGCTGATCCGCTACTGATCCGGCGCGGCTTGGTGGCCATGAACGGGGTCATGGGGTCTGTCAAGCCCAAGGTTGGATGCCGGTGCTGAGCCTCCATCCATACGCCGCGGTACAGACAATCTAGAGCGTTTGCTCGTATCATGTCCGGCTCATTGCGGGCCGTGGGCCTGCGTCTTTTCGGTATGGTTTTCATCGCGTGAACGCAGCCAATCAAACCCGTGCACTCGCCTTGGTGTTTCCCGGCCAGGGCTCCCAGTCGATCGGCATGTTGGCCGAGTTGTCGGAATTGCATCCGTCGATCAAGGCGACCTTCGAAGAGGCTTCGGATGGTGCCGGCGCGGATTTGTGGGCGCTCTCGCAGGCCGGGCCGGAAGAAATGCTGGGCCGGACCGAATACACCCAGCCGGCATTGCTGGCAGCGGGCATTGCGGTGTGGCGTTTGTGGCAGCAGCAGGGTGGCGCAACGCCTGCCGTGCTGGCGGGTCATAGCTTGGGCGAATACACCGCGCTGGTGGCAGCCGGTGCGTTGTCGTTGAAAGATGGCGCGCATCTGGTGCGCATTCGCGGGCAATTGATGCAAGACGCCGCCCCGGCCGGGGTGGGCGCAATGGCGGCAGTGTTGGGTGCGGACGATGCACTGGTGGAAGCCGTGTGCACGGAGGCTTCGGGCGCACAGGTGGTGGTGCCCGCCAATTACAACTCGCCGGGCCAGATCGTGATTGGTGGCGATGCGGCGGCGGTGGATCGCGCGCTGGCGCTGTTGGCCGAACGCGGTGTGCGCAAGGCCGTCAAGCTGGCGGTCAGCGTGCCCTCGCACACGCCCTTGATGCGCGAAGCGGCGAACCGCTTGGCGCAGACCATGGCCGGCCTGCATTGGAAGGTGCCGGCGCTGCCGGTGGTGCAAAACGTGGATGCCCAGGTGCATGCCAGTGTGGACGCGATTTGCGACGCACTGGTGCGCCAGTTGTATCTGCCGGTGCAGTGGAATGGTTGCGTGCAGGCATTGGCCGCGCGCGGCGTTGACCGCATCGGCGAATGCGGGCCGGGCAAGGTGCTGGCCGGCTTGATCAAACGCATCGACAAATCGCTCGACGCACGCGCGTTGGGCACGCCGGCGGAATTTGCCGCCGCCATCGAGGAATGGAACGCATGAGTGGATTGTTGCAGGGCGAAGTAGTCCTGGTGACCGGTGCATCGCGCGGGATCGGTGCGGCGATTGCCGACACGCTGGCCGCGCAGGGTGCAACCGTGATCGGTACCGCCACCTCGGATGCGGGCGCACAAGCCATCGGCGAGCGCTTGGCCGCTGCGGGTGGCCACGGCCGTCGTTTGAACGTCAATGAAGCGGGTGCAATCGAAGCGCTGGTGGATGCGGTATCCGGCGAATTCGGCAATATCTCGATTTTGGTCAACAACGCCGGCATCACCCGCGACAATTTGTTGATGCGGATGAAAGATGAGGATTGGCAGGCCATCCTCGATACCAATTTGACCTCGGTGTTCCGCGCCTCCAAAGCCGTGCTGCGCGGAATGATGAAGGCGCGCAAGGGCCGCATCATCAACATCGCCTCCGTCATCGGGCTGACCGGCAATGCCGGGCAGGCCAATTACGCAGCGGCCAAGGCCGGCATCATCGCGTTTTCCAAATCGTTGGCCAAGGAAATCGGCTCGCGTGGAATCACCGTGAATGTGGTGGCCCCCGGTTTCATCGCCACCGACATGACCGCCGACCTGCCGGATGCGGCCAAGGACGCGATGCTGGGCCAGATCGTGCTGGGTCGCTTGGGCGCGCCGGCCGATATTGCCAATGCGGTGGCCTTCCTGGCCGGCCCCGGCGCCAGCTACATCACCGGCGAAACCCTGCACGTCAACGGCGGCATGTACATGCCTTGAGGCTTGCCCTTGTTTTTCACGCCGGGCGGGCGATGTTGCAGCGTCCGGCTTTCACGTAAACTTGTCCACTGAACCCGATTCCCGGGAGGAGCAACCAGACATGAGCACCATCGAAGAACGCGTCAAGAAGATCGTCATTGAACAACTGGGCGTCAAGGAAGAAGACGTCACCACCAGCGCATCGTTTGTGGACGATCTGGGTGCGGACTCGCTGGACACCGTGGAGCTGGTGATGGCGCTGGAAGAAGAGTTCGAGTGCGAAATCCCGGACGAAGATGCCGAGAAGATCAGCACCGTGCAGGCCGCGATCGACTACATCAAGGCCCACGTCAAGGCGTGAGTCTTGCCCCCGCAAGGGGTACCTGCGCAATCACCTCGCGGCTTGGCTGTGTGCGTGATTGCCGCTGCACCGGGGCCGCTTCTGCGGCCCTGCGTGTTATGCCGTATTGAAATGTCCAATGTGTTGCATGATGGATCGAGGAGTCACCATGTCGAAGCGCCGCGTCGTCGTCACCGGGATGGGCATCATCTCGCCGCTGGGGTTGGATCTGGCCAGCAATTGGGATGGCATCTGCAACGGCCGTTCCGGCATCAGCATGGTCGAAGGCTTTGATGCCTCCACCTATCCCACCCGCATTGCGGGTGAAATTCGCGGCTTCGACATCACCCAATGGGTGAACCCGAAAGACGCCAAAAAAATGGATCACTTCCTGCACTACGGCATGGCGGCCTCGCTGATGGCCAAAGCCGATGCCGGCCTGGAGGTCACCGAGGCCAATGCCGAGCGCATCGGCGCACTGATTGGTGCGGGCATCGGTGGCATCTGGGGCATTGAAGAAACCGCGATCAAATTGCATGAGGGCGGGGTACGCAAAATCAGCCCGTTCTATATCCCGTCCACCATCATCAACATGATGCCGGGTCAGTTGTCACTGGCCACCGGGATCAAGGGGCCCACGTTCTCTGCGGTGTCCGCCTGCGCCACGGCCAACCATTCGATTGGCATGGCAATGCGCATGATCCAGTACGGCGATGCCGATGTGATGTTTGCCGGTGGTGCCGAGCGCGGCAGCTCGCCCACGGCGATGGGCGGCTTCTGCGCGATGAAGGCGATGAGCACGCGCAACGAGGACCCCGCACGCGCGTCGCGGCCGTGGGACAAGGATCGCGATGGTTTTGTATTGGGCGACGGCGCCGGCGTATTGGTGCTGGAAGAATACGAACACGCCAAAGCCCGTGGCGCGCGCATCTACTGCGAGCTGGCCGGTTTCGGTGCAACCTCGGATGCCTTCCACATGACCGCGCCCAGCGAAAACGGTGAAGGTCCGGCGCGCTGCATGGCGATGGCGTTCCGCGACGCCGGGGTGAACCCGGAGGACGTGGGCTACCTCAACGCGCACGGCACCAGCACCCCGCTGGGTGATCTGGCCGAAACGCTGGCCATCAAACGTGCGTTGGGTGAGCACGCCCACAAGGTGATGGTGTCGTCCACCAAATCCATGACCGGGCATCTGTTGGGCGCCGCCGGCGGGGTAGAGGCGATCTATTCGATCAAGGCGCTGCAAACCGGGATCATCCCGCCCACCATCAATCTGGATGCGCCCGGTGACGGCTGCGACTTGGACTATGTGCCGAATGTGGCGCGCGAGGCCAAGGTGGATGTGGTGGTATCCAACGGGTTCGGCTTTGGTGGCACCAACGGCACGCTGGTGTTCAGGCGCGTTTGATGATGACGCCTTGCGGAAACATGCCTTCTCCCCCCGGGAGAAGGTGCCCGCAGGGCGGATGAGGGCACGCTTTGCCCATGCAGACCCAATCCATCGCCACCGCCATCGACCTGCTCGCCCTGCATCGGCTGGAGCCCGCACGCTATCCGGTGCTGCTGGAATCCACCAGCGGTGGTGCATTGGGGCGTTGGGACATGCTGCTGGCACATGCCGATGAGGGCTTTGTGTTGCATCGTGATGGCGTGGTGCGCACGCTGGCGGGTGAGATCATCGCAGGTCATTTCCTGGATGTGCTGGACGCGCACTGGCGCGGCATTCGCTGCGAACAAGTGCCGGCCGAGGCACCGCCATTTCGTGGTGGCTGGGCACTGCTGCTGGGCTATGAATTGGTGCAACGGATCGAGCCCGTGTTGCAGCTGCCCGATGCCGCAGGCGAGTTGCCGGTGGCGGTGGCGCTGCGCTGCCCGGCGGCCGTGCTGCGGGAGCGCAGGAGTGGCGAATGCATTGCGGTTGCCGAAGCGGGTGCAGAGGCGTGGTTGGCACAGATTGCAAATGATATCGAGCGTGCCCGCACACTGCCGGCATTGCCGGCATGGTCGCCACCCATCCGCATCGACGAAGACCCGGCGCAGCAGTATCTCGATGGCGTCACACGGGTGCTGGACTATCTGGCCGCGGGCGATGTGTTTCAAGCCAACTTGTCGCGCGGTTGGCGTGCGCACTTCGCTGACGCGCTGGATCCAGCGGCGCTGTTCCAGCAGTTGCGCACGCACAATCCGGCCCCGTTTGCCGGCATCTTCCGCAGCCCGTGGGGCAGTGTGGTCAGCGCTTCGCCTGAGCGCCTGTTATCCGTGCAGGAGGGCGTTGCACAAACCCGCCCGATTGCGGGGACCCGCCCGCGCTTTGCCGGCGATGACGATGCCCAGCGCATTCAGGAATTGGTCGGGCATCCCAAAGAGCGCGCCGAACATGTGATGCTGATTGACTTGGAGCGCAATGATCTGGGCCGTGTGTGCGCAGCCGGTAGCGTGCAGGTGGATGAGTTGATGGTGGTGGAAAGTTATGCGCATGTGCACCATATCGTCAGCAATGTGCGCGGCCAACTGCGCCTGGATGTGACGCCAGGGCAGGCGATTGCGGCAGTGTTCCCGGGCGGCACGATTACCGGCTGTCCCAAGGTGCGCTGCATGCAGATCATCGCCGAGTTGGAGGGCGTGGGCCGTGGTGCGTACACCGGCGCGATGGGCTGGCTGAATCGCGATGGCGCGATGGATTTGAATATCCTGATTCGCAGTGCCGAAGTGGAAGACGCAACCCTGCGTTTTCGTACCGGGGCCGGCATCGTGATGGATTCCGACCCGCAACGTGAGCTGGATGAAACCCGCGCCAAGGCGCGCGGCATGTTGCGGGCGTTGGGGGTGGAATGATGCGCGCAGTCGTTTATCGCGTGCCGGCATCATGGCTTGCCTGCAAGTTGCAGAAGTAATCGGGAGCGGATGCCATGGGGTTCGACGCACAAAGCGAGTATCGGGGAGCGGCTGCGTTGAACCCCATGGCGTCCGCTGTGTATGAAGGGGATGCAAGGATCGAGAGCATTTCCCTCGCCAACCGTGGCCTCAATTACGGCGATGGCGTGTTCGAAACCATGCGCGTGCATCGCGGTGAGTTGCCACTGTGGCCACGCCATCTTGCGCGCCTTGCTGAAGGTGCGCAGCGGCTGGGTATCACTTTGCCGGAGCGGGCCTTTATCGAGGCGCGCCTGCATGAACTTTGCACCGGTGTGGACGCCGGCGTGATCAAGTTGTTGCTGACCCGTGGCGATGGTGGGCGCGGGTATGCGCCATCGGCTGATGCGCCGCCGGTGTGGGTGTTGTCGCTGCATCCGTTGCCCCCCAAGCAAACCACGGTGCAGTTGCATGCGTGCAATACCCGTCTTGCCACGCAGCCCCGGTTGGCCGGCATCAAGCATTGCAACCGCCTGGAACAAATTCTGGCGCGAACCGAAGCGCAACGTGCGGGTTGCGATGAAGGCCTGATGCGGGACATGGCCGGCAACGTCGTGTGTGCAACTTCGGCCAACGTGCTGGCGTATTGCGATGGGTGCTGGTTGACGCCGCCGATCGAGCATTGCGGTGTGGCCGGCGTGTTGCGTGGCTGGCTGCTGGAACGGGGGATGCTGGAGGTGGCTGAATTGTCGGTGGATGCGATTGCCGCTGCTGGCGCGCTGGCCCTTTGCAACGCCGTGCGCGGTATCCTGCCAGTCGCACGATTGGGTGCGCGCAGCTGGGGTGCGCAGCCGGCAGTAGCAGCATTGCAAACCGCATTAGCGAAGGACTATCCGATGTATTCCAACACTGTGGAGTTGGCGTGAAATTTCGCACCTTGCTGCTGTGCTGTGGGTTGATCGTGGCGGCTGTTCTCGGCGGTTACGGTTGGCGCTATTTGCAGTTTGCCGATACGCCGCTGCGCGGCATCAGCGCCGATGCCAGCGTGATGGTGGAACGCGGTGACAATCTTGGCAAATTGCTGAACAAACTGCGCACGCAGCATATCGAGATCGGCGCAGGCGTGTACTGGCAAGTCTTGGCGCGGCAAACCGGTGCAGCCGGAAAATTGCAGGTCGGCGAATATGCGCTGCCGATCGATACCACCCCGCGCCGCCTGCTGTCGGCGATGCGCGATGGCAAGGTGATCCATCGCAGTTTCACGCTGGTGGAGGGTTGGAACCTGCGCGATCTGCGCGCGGCGCTGCGCAAAGTGCCACTGCTCGTGCAGCACGCCGCACAGTTGGATGACGCTGCCTTGATGCAGGCGCTGGGTCATGCCGGGCAACACCCCGAAGGTCGCTTCCTGCCGGAAACCTATGCGTGGACGCGCGGCGACAGCGATCTGGATATCCTCAAGCGCGCCTATGCGGGGATGGAAAAAGCCCTGGACGCCGAATGGCGCACGCGCGCCGAAGATTTGCCGTTCGATCGCCCGGAGCAAGCCTTGACGCTGGCCTCGATCATCGAAAAAGAAACCGGCAATGCCAGCGAGCGTGCACAGATTGCCGGGGTGTTCGTGCGCAGGCTGAAAACCGGCATGCGCCTGCAAACCGACCCCACCGTGATCTACGGCATGGGCTCGAACTATGCCGGCAATATCCGACGCACGGATTTGACCACCGACACCCCCTACAACACCTATACCCGCGACGGTCTTCCGCCCACGCCGATTGCGATGCCGGGCAAGGCGGCGCTGCACGCGGCCACCCATCCGGCACCCGGGAGCGCCTTGTATTTTGTGGCGCTCGGCGATGGCAGCGGGCGGCACGTATTCAGTGCCTCGCTGAATGAACACAATGCCGCCGTGCGTGATTACGTGGCGCGCTACCGTGCGCAACGGCAGGCAGAAAAACAATGACCGCGTTGTTGATGCAGCCGCATTTCGTGACATTGGAAGGTGGCGAAGGCGCCGGCAAAAGCACGGTGCTGGCGGCACTGCGCGATGCCTTGCAAGCCGACGGTTGCGATGTGGTCAGCACCCGCGAACCTGGGGGCACGCCGCTGGCCGAGCGCATGCGCAGTCTGCTGCTGGATGCCGGCGATGAACCGGTGGCACCGCATGCGGAGTTGTTGCTGATGTTCGCCGCACGCGCCCAGCATGTGCAGGAGGTCATCCTGCCGGCTTTGCAACGCGGGGCGTGGGTCATCTGCGACCGTTTCACCGATTCCAGTTATGCCTACCAAGGTGCCGCACGTGGCATGGATGTGCATTTCATCGCCGAATTGGAGCGCCATGCGGTGGGTATCGAACCGGGGCTGACCCTGTTGCTGGATCTGGACGTGGCGCATGCGCGCCAACGCACGCGTGGACGGGACTTGCTGGGCGGTGCGTCACCCGACCGCATCGAGCGTGAGCGCGACGAATTTTTCGAACGTGTGCGTGCCGGTTTTCTGGCACGGGCCGCACAGCACCCGCAGCGTGTCCACGTGCTGGATGCCAGCCCCGAGGCGGCCGCGGTGGCCGCAGCGGCACGCACGCGGTTGGCGGACTACCGCAAGGCGCTGGCATGAGCGCGTTGCCAGCCCTCGCGCCGTGGCAGCAGCGTGCCTATGCGCAGGCCGCCGATGCAATCAGTGCCGGCCATTTCGGCCATGCCAGCTTGATCACCGGGCCTGAGAAAATCGGCAAGCGCCTGGTGGCCGAACACTTGGCGCAGCGCGTGTTGTGCCTTGCCCCGCGCACGGATGGTGAAGCGTGCGGGCAGTGCAGGAGTTGCCAGCTGTTTGCTTCACGCGCACAAATGGACACACTGGAAGTGCGCCCGGATGGCAGCCCGGCGCATCCGTGGGGCCGCAGCGCGCACCCGGATCTGTATTTCCTGGGGTATGAAATCAACGCTAAAACCGGCAAGCCGCGTGCCGAGATCGTGATCGAACAGGTGCGTGCACTGACCGAAAAGTTGGGGCTCACCGCACAGTTGGGTGGCGCGCAGGTGGTCATCATCGAGCCGGCCGATGCAGTCAATTGGCACGCGTGGAATGCGGTGCTGAAGTCACTCGAAGAACCGCAGCCGGGTCGCTATCTGTGGTTGTTGTCCTCCAGCCCTGCGCGTCTGCCGGCGACCATCCGTAGCCGCTGCCAGCGCTTGGATGTGCGCCTGCCGCCGCAGCCGGAAGCGCTGCATTGGCTGCACCAGCGCGGGCATGCCGAAGCGGTGGCGGCGGAAGCCCTGCAGGCTGCGCGTGGCCACCCGGGGCTGGCCGATGCATGGGCGGCGGGGGATGGCTTGGCTCTGCGCCGTGAGGTCTTCAAAGATGCACAAGCCTTGCAGCACAAGCAGATTGAGCCGATACA
>DAORUL010000011.1:25243-27080 GCA_035433165.1 Thermomonas sp.
GCACCACGTTCCGGCATCCTGCTGGATGACAGCATGGTGACCACGGCATTGGAATTACCCAACTACCGCATCGTGCGCAACCTCGGTTTGGTGCGCGGCATCGTGGTGCGTTCGCGTTCCGTGGTGGGCAATTTCTTCGGTGGTTTGCAATCGCTGTTTGGCGGCAACATCACCATCTATACCGAACTGTGCGAACAGGCGCGGCAGGAAACCTACCGCGACATGGTGATGCACGCCCGCCAGTTGGGCGCAAACGCCATCGTCGCGGTGCGCTACGATGCCACCGAAATCATGACCGGCCTGTCGGAAGTGCTGTGCTACGGCACGGCAGTTGTGGTGGAACGGGCTGAACATTGAAAATGCAGGCATGGCCGTTTTGCCTGATTTAATTAAGCAGGGGGAAGGATGAGTAATCCAATGGGTGGCGCGCGGCAGGGCATCTTGACGCTGGCAATCAAGGACAAGGCCGCGCTGTACGGGGCTTATATTCCCTATGTCAAGCAAGGCGGCATTTTCGTGCCTACCACGCGGCGCTATTTCATCGGTGATGAAGTGTTCCTGCTGCTGACCTTGCCCGACTCAGCCGAGCGCCTGCCGGTGGCAGGCAAAGTGGTGTGGGTGACCCCCGCCGGCGCGCAGGGCAACCGCCCCGCCGGGATTGGCGTGCAGTTTGCCGACACCGCCGAGGGCGAATCGGTGCGCAGCAAAATCGAAACCACCTTGGCTGGCACCTTGGGTGGCGATCAGCCGACGCAGACGATGTAAGCGTCAATCAGCTCCGCCTGTTCCCGCGCCCTTGCCGGGAATCTTCACGCTGATCCCATTTCCTGATTGATTCGCGCCCGCTTGGCGCGGCTTTGTCGCGCCTGCGGCGGTTTCGTCGCATTCGGCTGGACGCTGGCGGGCACGCTGCCCTGTACTGCTGTCACTAGTACAGACAGGACAGCGCGTACATGGCTCGAACTCGGCCCTTGATGATCCAGATTGCGACGGGCGATCCGCGCCCGATCGGCCGCCAGATCGTGGATGCCGTACGCATGAAAATCGCGACGGGTGAGCTTGACCACGGCGATCAATTGCCCAGCGTGCGCGGGTTGGCGCAGCAGCTGATGATCAACCCCAACACGGTGGCCAAGGCCTATGCCGAGTTGAGCACCGAAGGCTGGCTGGAATCGCGCCAGGGCATGGGCTTGTATGTGGCGGCAAAACGCCAGCGCTTGTCCGATACCGAGCGCGAACGCCGGCTGGATGACGCCGTGGGGCGTCTGGTCAATGACGTGGTGCCGCTGGGCTTTGCGCCCGCGCAGGTGCAGGCGCGGATCGCCCACGAATTTCAATTGCTGCTTCCCCGTAAATCCGCATGAGCCGCCGCGCAGGCGGCATTGGAATCGCTATGTCCACGTCTTCTGATTTTGTCATCGAAACCCGCGCGCTCTCCAAGCGCTACGGTCGCAAGCTGGCGCTGGATCGGCTCGATCTGGCCATCCCGCGTGGTCGCATCCACGCCATCGTCGGGGCCAACGGCGCCGGCAAGTCCACGTTGTTCCGCATCCTGCTGGGCTTCATGCCACCCAGTGCGGGGCAGGCGCGCATTCTCGGCAAGGACAGCCAGACGCTGACCCCGCAAGACCGCAGCCGGATCGGGTTTGTCAACGAAGAACACACGCTGCCCAACTGGATGCGGGTGTCGCAAATAGTCGCGATGCAGCACCACCAATATCCGCGCTGGAACCAGCAAGCCTTTGATGGCGTGATCGGGCACTACAACGTGCTGCCGGAGCAGAAGATCGGCCAGCTTTCGCGCGGCGAACGCGCCGGCTTCAACCTCGCGCTGGCA
>DAORUL010000012.1:0-7151 GCA_035433165.1 Thermomonas sp.
GTTCGAACAGGCCGCCGTTGGCATCGAAACAGGCCGCGTAAAGAATCGTGTCGTCTTTGCCGAAGAACGTGGAGATCGTGTGTTCCAGCTGCTTGTGCAAGTCTTGCGTGCCGCAGATAAAGCGCACGCTGGCCATGCCGAAGCCGTGACTGTCCAGCGCGGCCTTGGCGGCGGCAATGATGTCTGGGTGATCGGCCAAGCCAAGATAGTTGTTGGCGCAAAAATTCAGCACCTTGCGGCCATCAGCCAAGGTAATTTCGGCCGACTGCGGGCTGGTGATGATGCGTTCGGACTTGAACAGGCCGGCGGCGCGGATGTCATCCAGCGTGTCGGCGTAGCGTTGGGTCAGGGACATGGGCTGTTCCGAATGTTAGGGAGGCAGGTGGCGGTTGCCGATGAGCCTACATGGACGTATTCACGGCGTGTCGCGCACTGGTTGCCGCCACCCGCAACGCGATCATGCTCAAGTCAATTCCAGCTCAATACCACTTTGCCGGCCTTGCCTGCTTCCATCAGGTCAAAGCCTTTCTGGAAGTCGTCAATCGGCAGTTGGTGGGTCAGCACTTTGCCCAGCGGGAAGCCGCTCAGCACCAGCTGCGTCATCTTGTACCAGGTCTCATACATCTTGCGGCCGTAGATGCCTTGCACGGTCAGGCCCTTGAAGATGATCTTGTCCCAGTCGCAGCCTGCGCCTTTGGGCATGATGCCAAGCATCGCGATCTTGCCGCCGTGGTACATGCAGTCCAGCATGTCGTTGAACGCACGCGGGTTGCCGCTCATTTCCAGTCCCACATCGAAGCCTTCCATGTGCAGGTCGGCCATCACGTCTTTCAGCGATGTGTTGGCGACGTTCACCACGCGGGTGGCGCCCATGTCGGCGGCCAGCTTCAAACGGAAATCGTTGACGTCCGTCACCACCACGTTGCGTGCACCGATGTGCTTGCAGATGCCGGCGGCGATGATGCCGATGGGGCCGGCGCCGGTGATGAGCACGTCTTCGCCGATGACGTCGAACTCCAGCGCGCAGTGCGCGGCGTTGCCGTAGGGGTCGAAGAAGGCGGCCAGCTCGGATGGAATCTGGTCGGGGATCGGCCACAGATTCGATGCCGGCATTGTCATGTATTCGGCGAATGCGCCGTTGCGGTTGACGCCAATACCCACTGTATTCGGGCACAGGTGCGGACGCCCGCCACGACAGTTGCGGCAATGCCCGCAGACGATATGCCCCTCCGCCGATACGCGCTGACCGATTTCGTAGCCGGATACCGCCGAGCCCAGCGCGGCGATGCGGCCAACGAATTCATGGCCGATGGTCAGCCCGGGCTGGATGGTGCGCTGGCTCCACTCGTCCCACAGGTAGATGTGCAGGTCGGTGCCGCAGATCGCGGTCTTTTCCAGCTTGATCAGGACCTCGTTCGGGCCCGGTACTGGCACCGGCACCTGTTCCATCCAGATGCCTTTGCCGGCTTCGCGCTTGACCAGGGCTTTCATTGTTGCCTGTGACATGGAGATGACTCGTGGGGGTGGCAGTTGCGTATTTTACGCCTGCCGGATTTGCCTCGCGCCTGACCAAGGTCACAGGTGTTGCAGAGGCGGCAGTGGTCTAATACGGCATCCTGATACCGTTGAGCCGAGCCCATGCGCAAGCAATCCATCGCCGCAACTTTCGCAATCACCTTGGCCGCCAGTGCGGCGCATGCCGATGAAGGCATGTGGATGCCCAGCCAATTGCCGCAGCTGGCGGCGCAATTGAAGGCGGCCGGGTTTGCCGGCGATCCTGCGCAATTGGCGGATGTCACGCGCCCGCCGTTGGCGGCGGTGGTCTCGCTGGGGGGCTGTACCGCCAGCTTCGTCTCCAAGCAAGGCCTGGTGGTGACGAATCATCACTGCGCGATGGGCGCAATTCAGCTCAATTCCACTCCGGAAAACAATCTGATCGAAAACGGGTTCATCGCCCACACACCCGCTGAAGAAGTCTCGGCCGGGCCGGCGGCACGGATCTTCGTGACCGTGGGGTTTGACAACATCACCGACCGCATTCTTGCGGGTGCGCGTGGCAAGACGGGGCGTCCGTATTTCGATGCCGTGGACATGGCGAAGAAGGCCGCGGTTGCACAGTGCGAGCTGGACGCCGGCCATCGTTGCAGCGTGGCCGATATGTATTACGGCAGCGAGTTCTACCTGATCAAGCAGTTGGAGCTCACGGACATCCGTTTGGTGTATGCGCCGCCAGTGTCCATTGGCAATTATGGCGATGAAATCGACAACTTCATGTGGCCGCGCCATGTGGGGGATTTCAGTTTCTATCGCGCCTACGTGGGCAAGGACGGCAAGCCTGCGGCCTACAACAAGGACAATGTGCCCTACGCGCCGCCGGCGGTGCTGCATATCTCCACTGCGCCAGTAAAAGCGGGCGATTTTGCGATGGTCGCCGGCTACCCGGGCGTCACCTTCCGCCACCGCACCGCGTCGGAATTTGCCAACCAGATCGACTGGTTGCTACCCAATCGAGTCGCGATGTTCGATGGCTTGATCCACACCATCGAACAGGCCAGCGCCGGGGACAAGGCGAAGCAGGTGTTGTATGCCTCCAACGTGGCGTCGATGAAAAACAATCTGAAGCGTGCGCAAGGTGAACTGGAAGGCTTGCGCCGCAGTGATGCCATCCATGTGCGCGCTGCGGACGAGAAAGCGATGTTGACGTGGTTGAGCAAGCAACCCAAGGCAACCTCGGAACTGGCAGGCATCGCCGCGCTGCAAGCGCAATTGGATCAGACCGACGCACAGCGCGAGCGCGATTTCATCCTGCCGTTTTTGCGTCCGGGTCTGCTGGGTGCGGCGGTGCAGTTGCAGCGCTTGGCGTTGGAACGCGGCAAACCCGATGCGCAGCGTGAAAGTGGCTATCAGCAACGCGATACGGCGATGATCGAAGGCGGCTTGAAGCAGTTGCAGCGCCGCTTCGATCCGGTGGTTGAAAAAGCCACGTTGCGCTTTGCCTTGCAACGCTATTTTGCCCTGCCGCAAACGCAGCGTGTGGCCGAGTTCGATGCCGTGTTCGGCAGCACGATCGACGAAGCCGCACAGCGCGTGGACGCGCTGTATGCCGGCACCCGCTTGGGCGATCAAGCTACGCGCTTGGCTGCGATGAATCTGGATGCCACTGCACTGGCCGCATCCAACGACAGCTTGCTCAAGGCCGCAGCCACCTTGCAGCCGGCGCTGCTGCGCTTGGAGGGTGAAGCCAAGCAGCGCGCTGGCGAGCTGCTGCGCCTGCGCCCCGCGTATATGCAAGCCTTGATCGCCTATCGCAAATCGCAGGGCAAGGCGGTGTACCCCGATGCCAATTCCACCTTGCGCGTGAGCTATGGCAAGGTCAGTGCATTGACCCCGCGCGACGGTGTGGACTATCGCCCGTTGACCACGGTGGCCGGCATCGTTGAAAAGAACACCGGCGTGGTGCCGTTCAATGCGCCGGGGCCCTTGCTGGATGCGATTGCCAAAGGTGATTTTGGCAGCACCGCCGATGCTGCGCTGGGCACGCAGACGGTGAACTTCATGACCAACCTCGACACCACTGGCGGCAATTCCGGCTCGCCGGTGCTGGATGCACAAGGCAACCTGATCGGTCTGAATTTCGACTCCAACTGGGAAGCGGTCAGCGCCAGCTGGATGTTCGACCCGCGCTACAAGCGTGCCATCCACGTCGATATGCGCTACCTGCGCTGGCTGCTGGCCAAGGTCTATCCGGCACCCAATTTGTTGCAGGAAATGCAGCTGCCGGCGGAATGAGCACAAATTATTTTTGATGATGCACGCACAACAGAAGGACGACACCATGCGAAAGACAATGATGACCGCAGCGATCGCTCTGGCGGTAACCGGGATGGGCAGCGCCGTGGCAGGCGAAGGCATGTGGGTGCCGCAGCAATTGCCGCAGATTGCAGGCCCGCTGAAAAAGGCAGGGCTGAAACTGGACCCGAAGCAGTTGGCCAATTTGACGGGTGACCCGATGGGCGCGGTGGTGTCGCTGGGTGGCTGCACCGCCAGCTTTGTTTCTCCGCAAGGCTTGGTGGTCACCAACCATCACTGCGCCTACGGTGCGATCCAGCTCAACTCCACCGCCGACAAAAACTTGATTCGCGATGGTTTTAATGCGCCCACGCACGCCGATGAATTGTCGGCCGGGCCGAATGCGCGCATCTTCGTGCTGGACACGATCACCGATGTCACCGCGCAAGCAAAGGCGGCGTTGGCCAAGGCCGGCAATGATCCGGTCAAGCGCGCCAATGCATTGGAGGATTTCGAGAAATCAACCACCAGTGCCTGCGAATCCGAAGCCGGTTACCGCTGCCGCGTGTACAGCTTCATGGGCGGCAATACCTATCGGCTGTTCAAGAACATCGAAATCAAGGATGTGCGCCTGGCGTATGCACCGCCGTCCAGTGTGGGCAAGTTCGGCGGGGATATCGACAACTGGATGTGGCCACGCCACACCGGTGATTTTTCGTTCTATCGCGCCTATGTGGGCAAGGACGGCAAACCGGCAGCCTTCAGCAAGGACAATGTGCCGTATCAGCCCAGGCATTGGCTGAAAATTGCCAGCAAACCGCTGGGCGCTGGCGACTTCGTGATGGTGGCGGGCTATCCGGGGCGTACCGATCGGTATGCGCTGATGGCCGAATTCGAAAATACCGAGCAGTGGCGCTATCCGCAAATTTCAAAAGCCTACAAGGATCAGATTGCGCTGGTGGAAGCGGCGGGCAAAACCAGCCCCGAGATCGCGGTGAAGTACGCCAGCAGCATGGCCAGCTGGAACAACACCAGCAAAAATTTCGATGGCCAGCTGGAAGGCTTCAAACGCAACAATGTGCTGGCGATCAAGCAGCGTGAGGAGGCGGCGGTACTGGACTGGCTGCGCAGTCGTGGCGAGGCCGGCAAGCCTGCACTGGTCGCGCACGATGCATTGGTGAACCTGGTCGAAACCGGCAAGCGCACACAAGAGCGTGATCTGGTGTTGGGAAGTTTCAACCGCACTGGCACCTTGGGGGTTGCGGTGTCGCTGTACCGACTTGCGATTGAACGTGCCAAGCCGGATGCGCAGCGCGAGTCGGGCTATCAACAGCGCGATCTGCCGGGAATCGAGGGCTCGCTCAAGCAAATGGAGCGTCGCTATGACCCCACGATGGATCGCCAGTTCCAGCAGTATTGGCTGGATCGTTATGTGGCATTACCTGCCAGCCAGCATGTGGCGGCGGTGGATACATGGTTGGGCGGGAGTGACCTTGCTGCAGCCGCCCAAGCACTGAAACGTCTGGATGGCACCAGTCTGGGGCAGTTGGATGCGCGACTGAAGTGGTTGCAGGCGGATCGTGCCGCATTCGAAGCCAGCACCGATCCCGCGATTCAATATGCGGTAGCGGTGATGCCAACCTTGCTGAAGATGGAAGCACAAGCCAAGGCGACCTATGGCGAAGCGCTGGCTGCGCGCCCGGTGTATCTGCAAGCCATTGCCGATTACAAGCAGAGCAAGGGCGAGTTTGTGTACCCCGATGCCAACTCTTCGCTGCGCATCACCTTCGGCAATGTACAGGGCTACACCAGTCTGGATGGCAAGCTGTACACACCGTTCACCAAGTTGGAAGAAGTCGCGGCCAAGGAAACCGGCAAGGAGCCCTTCGATAATCCGAAGGCATTGCTGGAAGCGGTCAAAGCCAAGCGCTACGGTGGTCTTGCGGATGAACGATTGGGCACGGTGCCAGTCAACTTCTTGTCGGACCTGGATATCACCGGCGGCAATTCCGGCTCGCCGGTACTGGATGCGCAGGGCAAACTGGTGGGGCTGGCGTTCGACGGCACTATCGAATCTGTAGCCAGCAACTGGGTGTTTGATCCGGTCATGACCCGCATGATTTCGGTGGATCAGCGCTACATGCGCTGGATCATGCAGGAAGTGATGCCGGCACCGCAGTTGCTGAAGGAATTGGGCGTCGCGCCGAAGTGACTCTTGCTCACCGGGATCACCCGATATCCGCCATGTGGCTCGAAATGCCGCTGCGCGAAGATCGGGCGATCCCGGTGCTAGTGCGGTCAACCTAATTCGTCTGCGCCGAAGTCGTAGTCGAAGGTATAAAAATGCTTGCCGTCGACAATGTCGATGGCGATGCGCCCACGCAGGCCGGTGAGGGCATCGCTGCCGGTGTCGGGCACCACGGTCAGGTCCAGTGATGGCTTGCCGCGCGCCATCACCCCATTGTGTTGCGCGAAGAAACTGCCGCGTCGGCCATCCAGCGTGCCCTCGATGCGCTCGATGGCCACATAGGCGCCCGAGCCGGGGGTAGCGGACATCACCGCCAGCATCTGCACCACGCTGTGGGCCGTCAGTGGTCCGTGGAACTGTTTGTCAAAGCGCATGTGGCCGATGCGGGCATCGCCGCCCATGTCCAGCTCACCTTGCGGTGTGCGTTTGACCTCAAATTCGCCTTTGGCTTGCATCGGAAGTGACCTGTTGTGAAGACGCGCACACCATAGCCGGTTGCGGCGGTGGTGCGCACGGCCGGCGCGCAGTCTGCTAGCCTTGTGCACTGCACAAATTACTGGATTGACCGGACATGAAGATCCTGCTTGCCCGTCACGGCGAAACCCCGTGGAATGCCGAAGGCCGCTATCAAGGCCAAGTGGATATTCCGTTGTCCGAGGTGGGTCTTGATCAGGCTGCCGCGCTCGGCCAACGCTTGCAGGATGTGCAGGTTGATCGTGCGGTTGCCTCGCCCCTGGCGCGTGCCACCCGCACCGCGCAATTGGCCTTGGGCGAAGACCGCACGCCGATGCTGACGTTCGATGACGGTTTGCTGGAAATTGCCCATGGCGAGTGGGAAGGCTTGCTGGCCAGCGAAATTGCCCAGCGGGATCCGCAGCGCTTGCAGGCATGGAAGGATGCCCCCGAATCCGTATTGATGCCGGGTGGCGAGTCGTTGCAGATGGTGCTGGAACGCGCATGGCCGGCCCTGGAGCGCGCCTGTGTGGGCCTGGGTGCCGACGACACCTTGCTGGTGGTCGCGCACGATGCCGTCAACCGCGTATTGCTGGCGCGCATCCTGGGTTTGCCACTGGCCAAGCTGTGGGGCTTCCGGCAGGCACCTGCCACCCTCAAT
>DAORUL010000012.1:7251-26453 GCA_035433165.1 Thermomonas sp.
ATCGAGGCCATTGCGCGTGCGCAGGGCTTGCGCGTGGGGGCTTACACCTCCCCGCATTTGCACCGCTACAACGAGCGCGTGCGCATCGATGCGGCGGATGCCAGTGACGCGGCCTTGGCGGAAGGCTTTGAAGCGGTGGAGCAGGCGCGTGACACCACGCCACTGACCTATTTCGAATACGGCACGCTGTGCGCCCTGTGGTTGTTCCAGCGTGAAGCACTGGACCTGGTGGTGCTGGAAGTGGGCTTGGGCGGGCGGCTGGACGCGGTAAATCTGGTGGATGCCGATGCCGCCATCATCACCACCGTTGATCTGGACCATCAGGAGTGGCTGGGCCACGACATTGACAGCATCGGGCGCGAGAAGGCCGGCATCGCGCGGCCCTTCAAACCGCTGATTCTGGGGGATGACGACCCGCCGGCCAGTGTGCTGCGGCATGCCTACGCGATCGGCGCACCGGCGTGGCGCATCGCCAATGATTTCTTCGCCGAACCTGTCGATGCACAGCATTGGCGTTGGCGCGAGCTGGGCTACACCATCGAGTTGCCATTGCCGATGCGCGCCTTGGGCGCGCCGGTGCAACTGCGCAATGCGGCGTGCGCGATTGCAGCCTTGCGCGCGCTGGATTTGCAGATCGACGATGCCGCCATCGTGCAAGGCGTGGCCAATGCGGAAGTGGCCGGGCGCTTGCAGCACTTCCAGCGCGATGGCGTCGAAGTACTGGTGGATGTGGGCCACAACCCGCAGGCCGCACGTGCGCTGGCTGGCTGGTTGCACGCACAGCCGCCGCGTCGCACGCTGGCGGTGTATGCCGCATTGGCCGACAAGGATGCAGCGGCGGTGGTGGCAGCACTGGCCAATGGGGTAGATGGCTGGCATCTGGCTGGCAGCCAAGCGTATGGTGCACGCGGCCAATCTGCACAGGCGTTGGCGCAGACACTGGCCGGCAGTACCGCCGCTGATGGGACATGCCATGCCGATGTGGCGTCAGCACTGGCGGCTGCCGTGCAACAGGCGGCACCGGAGGGCCGGGTGCTGGTGTTCGGTTCCTTCCATGCCGCGGCGCAAGCCATGCAGTGGCTGAACGGAGGCAGGTAGTTCGGCACAGCGCGCCAGTATAATTATTGTTCCAACCGCCCCGGTCAGCCAGGATTATCGATGGATGCTTCGCTGAAACAGCGCCTGGTCGGCGCAGTCGTGCTGGTCGCATTGGCGGTCATTTTCTTGCCGATGCTGGTCAAGGGGCCTGCGCCGGACAGCGGGGTGTCCAATGTATCGATGCGGATCCCCGCCGAGCCCGCCGCAGAAGGCAACCCTGCGCACAATGCCGACAGCGTGAGCCAGGATTTGCCACTGGTGGCACCGGCTGCAGCACCCACCGGCGGTGTCTCCGGGATGCCGGCCAGCATGGCAGAGCCAGTGCCTGGTGCTGCTGCGGAAGCCAGTCAAGCAGCAACACCATTAACAGCGGTTGCGGCCGGTGACTTTGCCGTGTCATTTGGCAGCTATGCCACGCCCGCCGATGCCGACAAGGTGATTGCCGCACTGCGGGCTGCGGGCTTGCCGGGGTATCGCGAGGCCGTGACCATTGCCGGTCAATCCGCGCAGCGCGTGCGCATTGGCCCATTTGCCGATCGTGCGATGGCCGAATCGGCACGCCTGCGGTCGGCGCAGGTACGCGGTGATATCAGCGCCAAAGTGGTGACCCTGGATGCCGAGGCGGCAGCGGGTACGGCTGCATCCGGAACGCCGCCGGCAACGCCGGCAGCGAAGCCGGTGGACTCCGCAACGGGAGCCAGATCAAGCGCAGCCAGTGAACCCAAGCCTGCTGCGAAAGCGGAGCCCAAACCCGCTGCGCCGCCCGTGGCCAAGCACGAAGAACTTATAAAGCCCGCGGCCAAGCCGACTGCGACCGAAACCCCGAAAGCAGAGCCGCCGGTCAGCAAGCCGGCCAATCCGGCGGGTACCGGATTCGTGGTGCAGATGGGTGCGTTTGCTTCGGCCACGGATGCCACTGCGCTGCGCGATACGCTGCGCAAAGCCGGCTTCAATGCCTTCACCGATACCGTGCCTGGCGCCAACGGCAGCTTGACCCGCGTGCGGGTGGGGCCGGTGATCACTCGCGCCGAAGCCGAAGCACTGAAATCCAAACTTGAACACGCGGGCAAGGCAGGCGGCATGATCCGTCCGCATCCCTGATCTGCAATCTCCACAGGAAACAACCCCATGTGCGGCATTCTTGGAATCGTCGGTCAAAGCCCCGTTGCCGGACAGTTGTATGACGGACTGACCATGCTCCAACATCGTGGGCAGGACGCTGCCGGTATTGCAACGGCACACGGTACGCGCTTGCGCGTGCATCGCGGCAACGGGCTGGTGCGTGATGTGTTTGATGCCAAGGCGATGGCGCTGCTGGAAGGCCACGTCGGTATCGCCCATTGCCGCTATCCCACTGCCGGCAGCGAGGGCAGTGACGAGGCGCAGCCGTTCTATGTGAACTCGCCGTTCGGCATCGCGCTGGCGCACAACGGCAATTTGATCAATACCGATGCGCTGCGGCGCGAAGTGTTTGAACAAGACCGCCGCAACATCAATACCGGTTCCGATTCGGAAGTGCTGTTGAATGTATTCGCGCATGAATTGGACACCCAGAACGCGCTCACCCCGGCGGCGGTTTTTGCCGCATTGGAAGGCGTGAACCGGCGCGCCAAAGGCGGCTATGCGGTGGTGTGCTCGGTGCTGGGGCTGGGGCTGGTGGCCTTCCGCGACCCGCACGGCATTCGCCCGTTGGTGCTGGGCAAGCGGCAGGGCGCAGCGGGCGAGGAATACATCATTGCCTCCGAATCGGTGGCATTGGACGTGCTGGGCTTCGAACGTGTGCGCGATGTGGAGCCGGGCGAAGGCATCGTCATCACCGATGGCGGTCAGCTGCATGCGCAGCAATGCGCACCCGAGGCCGAACACGCCACCTGCATCTTCGAGTATGTGTATTTCGCACGCCCGGACTCGATGATCGAGGAAATCTCGGTGCACAAGGCGCGCATGCGCATGGGCGTGACGCTGGGCGAGAAGATCCTGCGCGAACGGCCGGACCACGATATCGACGTGGTGATCCCGATCCCCGATACCAGCCGCGATTCCGCATTGGAAATCGCCAACACGCTGGGCGTGAAATACCGCGAAGGTTTCATCAAGAACCGCTATGTGGGCCGCACCTTCATCATGCCGGGGCAGGGCGAACGCACGAAGTCGGTCAAGCGCAAACTCAACCCCATCCCGTTGGAGTTCAAGAACCGCGTGGTGCTATTGGTGGATGACTCCATCGTGCGCGGCACCACCAGCCAGCAGATTGTGCAGATGGCCCGCGACGCCGGTGCCAAAAAGGTGTATCTGGCCTCGGCCGCGCCGCCGGTGCGCTACCCCAATGTGTATGGCATCGATATGCCGTCCAGCGAAGAGCTGGTGGCGCATGGTCGCAGTGAAAAGGATATTGAGCAGCTGTTGGGTTGCGATTGGCTGATCTATCAGGATTTGGCCGATCTCGAAGCGGCGGTCGCCGGGCCGAAATTCCCCGGCCGCAAGTTCGATAGTTCGTGTTTCAACGGTGAGTACATCACCGGCATTGATGCCGATTATTTTGACCGCATCAAGCAACTGCGCTCGGATGATGCGAAGAAAACCCGGCGGGTGTCGTAAGTCTTGACAGCGCTCTTTGCCGCCGCCCGCACGTGCCTTGATGCCGCCACTGCGGATGACAAGCCCGCGCGGACGCTGCAATGGGCGGAAGCGTTTGCACGCGGTGAATTGTCGATTCCTGACGACGCCTCGCCACCCGAGGCGATTGGCATGCCGGGCCGTCCGGCCACGCCAACATTGGTACATCCGCGTGACTTGCCGCGGCGCGGGTTTGGCAGCATCGAGGGGCGTGCGGCATTCATTCATGCCGTGGCGCATATCGAATTCAACGCGATGGATTTGGCGTGGGACGCGGTGTATCGCTTTCGCGGCCTGCCGGCGCAGTTTTATGCCGACTGGGTGCAAGTGGCGCATGACGAAGCGCGGCACTTCAATTTTCTGCGCGCACGGTTGCGAGAACTTGGTTTTGACTACGGCGATTTCGATGCGCACAACGGGCTGTGGGAAATGGCCGAAAAAACCGCGCACGATGGCTTGGCGCGGATGGCGCTGGTGCCGCGTGTACTGGAGGCGCGTGGGCTGGATGTTACGCCGGGGATGATCGTCAAACTGCGCGGGTTGGGTGACCACGCCACTGCCGATATCCTCGGGCTTATTTTGCGCGAAGAAATCGCTCACGTTGCTGCCGGGTCACGCTGGTATCGCTGGCATTGTGAGCGCGCCGGAGTCGAGCCGCGGACACGCTTTCGCGAATTGCTGAGCGAGTACGCCAGCGGTGTGTTGCACAAGCCGTTCAATACCGAAGCGCGGCTCGAGGCGGGGTTCGATCCCGAGGAATTGGAAAGCCTGCTGGCCGCGGCAGGTTAACCCACCCGCGCCCACGCACGACGGGGCAACCCCTTGCGCGAATGTCCCCCGGCATCGGCCTTGTGGCCGCTACCTCCTCCTTGATTTCGCTTCAGGGGTTACCCCATCGTGCGTGGGCATCACGCCGCAGGCAGTGCCGCTAGAGCAAAGCCATCCGCGCTCACCCGCAGCACCGAGCCTTGCGCGTACCAATCGCCCAGCACGATGCGGGTATTGCCGTTGCCTTCATCGTGAATCGCCGGACGATGGGTATGGCCATGAATCATGCGTGTCACGCCGCAGCGGGCAAACCAGTCCTGCACGGTGGCAGGCGAAACATCTCCAATGGTTTCGGCCATCCCCTTTGCCACCAATTCACCGTAGCGCGCTTGGCTGGCGGCGCGCGCTTGCGCGGCAAAGGCCAGTCGCGATTGCAGTGGCTGTGCGAGGAATTGCGCCTGCCACTGCGGGTCGCGGGTTTGCGTGCGGAATTGCTGATAGGCGGTGTCATCGGTACACAGCAGATCACCGTGCAGAAGCAGCGTGGGTTGGCCGTACAGGTCGATGCGGGTGGGGTCGTCCAGCAAGGTCATGCCGCAGCGCGCCGCAAAGGCTTCGCCCAACAGGAAATCACGGTTGCCGCGAATGAAACAGGTCGGCACGCCGGCATCGGCCAGTGCACGCAATTTTTCAGCCACCAATGCACCCGCCGCGGACGGATCGTCATCGCCCACCCAGGCTTCGAACAAGTCGCCAAGGATGTACAGCGCGTCGGCACTACGCGCCTCGCCAGCAAGGAAATGGCCGAACAGCGCAGTGATCTCGGGGCGTTCGGGGTCGAGGTGGAGGTCGGAAATGAAGAGGGTGGTCATCGCTGGATTGTAAGACGCTCATCGCGGCAAAACGCCAACCCATTCCTGCAAGGAAGCAATGGACGCAAGTGCGGGTCTCTTCCAGCGGCTAAAATACGCAATTGCCCCGTCCACGTTGCCGCCCATGACCACCCGCACCCGCTTCGCACCATCCCCCACCGGCTACCTGCATATCGGCGGTGCGCGCACTGCGCTGTATTGCTGGCTGGAGGCGCGCCGCAAGGGTGGGCAGTTTGTCCTGCGCATCGAAGATACCGACCGCGAGCGCAGCACGCAGGCGGCCATCGATGCGATCCTGGAAGCCATGGATTGGCTGGGGCTGGATTACGACGAGGGTCCGATTTACCAGACCCAGCGGCTGGCGCGCTACCAGGAAATGGCCGAGCAATTGGTGGCCAGCGGCCATGCGTATTACGCCTACGAAACCAAAGAAGAACTCGAAGCCATGCGCGAAGCCGCGATGGCCGCCAACGAGAAGCCGCGCTACAACGGCGCGTATCGCGATGCCAATGCGGGTTGGCGTGATGACCCCAATCGCGTGATCCGTTTCAGGAACCCGCAAACGGGCGTGGTGGCGTGGGACGACAAGGTCAAGGGGCGCATCGAGATCGCCAACAGCGAGCTGGACGACCTGGTGATCTTCCGCAGCGACGGCTACGCCACCTACAACTTCGCGGTGGTGGTGGACGACATCGACATGCGCATCAGCGACGTGGTGCGCGGCGATGACCACGTCAACAACACCCCGCGCCAGATCAATATCTACAACGCGCTGGGCGCGCCGGTGCCGCACTTCGCGCACTTGCCGATGATCCTCGACGAACAAGGTGCCAAGCTGTCCAAGCGCACCGGCGCGGCCGACGTGATGCAGTATCGCGATGCCGGCTACCTGCCGCATGCGTTGCTGAACTATCTGGCGCGGCTGGGTTGGTCGCACGGCGATCAGGAAATTTTTTCGATCACCGAGCTGCAATCGCTGTTTGATCTGGCCGATGTCAATGCAAAAGCCTCGCGGCTGGACTCGGCCAAACTGGGCTGGCTCAACCAGCAATATTTGAAGACCGATGACCCGGATGCCGTGGCCCGACATCTGCTGTGGCATTTGCAACATTGCGGCTATGACCTCAACAAAGGCCCGAAGCCGGCGGAGCTGGTGATTGCCCTGCGCGAGCGCGCACAAACCTTGAAAGACATTGCGGAAAAATCCGCGGTGTGGTTTGGCCCGTTGAGCGAGTACGACGCGGCCGCCGTTGCCAAACATTTCAAGGCCGATGCGCGTGCACCGCTGACGCAAATGCGCGAGCGTTTGGCAGTCCTGGAGCCATGGGCCGCCGAGCCCATCCATGAGGTGGTCAAAGCCGTGTCGGAAGCGCTGGGGATCGGGATGGGCAAGATTGCGCAGCCGCTGCGGGTGGCCATCACCGGCACCCAGGTCAGCCCGGATATCGGCTGGACGGTGTATCTGTGTGGGCGCGAGGAAGCGTTGGCGCGGATTGATGCTGCCATCGGCATGTTGCCGTCGGCCTAATCGGCCCCATACTCCCATCATGGCCAAGCCGCACACCTGCACCGATCCCAAACACCACGTCCACGATGCCCAGGGCTTCGTGGCGGCGGTGGAGCGTGCCTGTGGTGAGCGTGGGCTGCGCCTGACCGACATCCGTGCGCGGGTGCTGGGGCTGATTGCCGATGCCGGTCAGCCGATCAAGGCCTATGACCTGCTCGACAAAGTGCGTGATGGCGAAGGCGCCGGCGCCGCCGCACCGCCCACCGTGTATCGCGCACTGGATTTCCTGCTGGCCAATGGCTTCATCCACAAGTTGGAATCCATCAACGCGTTCGTGGCCTGCCACCATCCCAATGCCGCGCAGCATTCGGTGCCGTTCCTGATCTGCAACCGCTGCCATGCGGCCACCGAGTTGGAAGACGCCAGCATCGTGGCCACGCTGGATGCCGCTGCACGCAAGCTGGGCTTTGCGCCACAGGCACAGACCCTGGAAGTGCACGGGCTGTGCGCGCGCTGCGCAAATTCCGTGGGCTGATGCGCCACGCCGACGCGGCCGATTGCAACACTTCTTGTGCATTTCCCTGCCACTGACAGGAACCTTTGCGGCGTCCGCTTGTCAGGGATGGCAGGCGACGCTCACGCCACCCTGCCATCAGTCATGTTGACGCGGCGGATCTGTTTTGGTGTTATGTTATAACTTACCAATACGGATGCCAGCTGGATGCGCCATTCCCTCCTTGTGCTTGCGTTGGCCGCAAGCTTGGCCCCCGTCGCGCAGGCCGCCACCCCCAACGACCACCGCCGCATCGTCACGCTGGAGGCCCAGGTCAAGGCGCTGCAGGCGGAGTTGCTGGCGATGAAAGCGCAGTTGGTTGCAGTGCCGCAGCAGGCGTCGTCGCCAGCCCAAGTGCCTGCCACGGCATCGGCACAGGCCAGCGTGGAAGCCGAAGTGGACGCGCTGGCCGCCGACCCGGCAACACCGGGCAGCGCCGCGAATACTGGCGTGGACGCGGTGGCTGCAGCGCCGGGCAGCAGTGGCGGCGGGGGCGCGAATGCCTTCAACCCGGCGATCAGCATCATTCTCAATGGCAGCTACGGACATCACTCATTGGATCCGGCCAGCTACGCCCGTGCAGGGTTCCCGCGGGCGGGCGAGGGTGGCGGTCCCGGCCCGAATGGATTTTCGCTGGGTGAAAGCGAGGTCTCGTTCGCCGCCAATATCGATGACAAGTTCTACGGCCAGTTGACCGCGGCGATTGGCAGTGAAGACGGCCAGGACCAGCTTGGGATCGAAGAGGCGTACATCGAAACCACTTCGCTGCCCCATGGCTTGAGCCTGCGGTTGGGCCGCTTCTTCTCCGCGATTGGCTACCTCAACAGCCATCATGCACATACCGATAATTTCTTCGATCGCCCATTGCCGTATCAGGCCTTCCTGGGTGGCCAGTACGGCGATGACGGCGTGCAACTGCGCTGGGTAGCCCCCACCACAACCTTCCTCGAAGTGGGGGCGGAAGCATTCCGTGGCCAAAATTACCCCAGTGGCGGCGCGCAAAACGGCGGGCTGGGCACGCGCAGCGTATTCGCGCATGTGGGCGGCTCGGCCGGGAGCGACAACGAATGGCTGGCCGGCGTGTCTGCGCTCAAAACCCGGGTTGCCGGCGGCGTCGACGGGTTCAGCGGCGATGCCAATCTGTACCTGCTGGACGCGACGTGGAAATGGGCACCGCAGGGCAACTTCAAGGATGGCGGCGTCACCTTGCGCGGTGAAGTCATGTGGGACCGCCGCGCTGGTATGTATGTGGATCCCGTCGCACCGGCCACGCCGCTAGTGTGGGATGGCCAGCGCCGTGGCGGCTATCTGGAAGCGGTGTACCGCTTCAATCGCACCTGGGATGCCGGCTATCGGTACGACCGTTTATGGGGCAATGCGGCGTTGCCGGTGGGCGGGTTTGACCCGTTCCGGCACAGCGCCGAGCTGACCTGGCGCAACAGCGAGTTCAGCTTGTTCCGCCTGCAACTCAGCCGCGACACGCCCGCCCCCGGTGCCACCGACAACGCTTTCATCCTGCAATACCAGACCAGCTTGGGCGCGCATGGCGCGCACAAGTTCTGAACCCTCTTCACCAGGAGCCGATCCGTGAAATTATTTGCAATCCCCGTCCTGCTTGCCGCCGCCTTGATTGCGACGCCGGCACAGGCCAAGTTGCGTGTGTTCGCCTGCGAACCCGAATGGGCATCGCTGGTGCATGAGCTTGCCGGTGACAAGGTGGATGTGGATGTGGCCACCACCGCGCTGCAGGACGTGCACGTGGTTGAAGCCAAGCCCAGCTTGATCGCCAAAGTGCGTGCCGCCGATCTTGCGGTGTGTACCGGTGCCGATCTGGAAATTGGCTGGTTGCCGCAGCTGCTGCGCCAATCGGGCAATACCAAGCTGGCCTCCGGCCCCGGTGCATTCATGGCGGCGATGCAAGTGAAACGGCTGGAAGTGCCCACGGCGGTGAATCGCGCCGATGGCGATGTGCATCCGGATGGCAACCCGCATGTGCAAATGGACCCGCGGCGTATCCAGGTGATTGCCAAAACCTTGGGCGCGCGTTTGGTGCAGTTGGATCCGGCCAATGCCGCCACCTATCAGGCACGGCTGGCCGACTTCAATACGCGCTGGACGGCGGCCATGCTGCGCTGGAAAGCCAAGGCGGCGCCGTTGCGGGGCCGCAAAGTCGTGGTGCACCACATCAGTTGGGCGTATTTGTGGGATTGGCTGGGGATGCAGCAAATTGGCGCGCTGGAACCCAAGCCCGGCGTGCCACCCACCGCTGGGCATATGGCAAGCCTGGTTGCCGCAACCCGCGACCAGCACGCGCTGACCATTGTGCGTGCCGCCTATCAGGACCCGAAGCCGGCGGATTGGTTGGCCTCGCGTACGGGAGTGCCGGCTGTCACCTTGCCGTTTACCGTGGGCGGTGATGCGCAGGCGAAGGATTTGTTTGGCCTGTTCGATTCCACCCTCGACAAACTGCTGGCGCAAATCAAATGAGCCTGAACTGGGAAGGGCTGGACATCGCCATCCTTGGGCCGGCCTGCGCCGCCGGCCTGCTGGTATTGGCCACGCATGTGCCACTGGGCAAGCAGGTGTTGGCGCGCGGCATCATCTTCATTGATCTGGCGATTGCCCAAATTGCCGGGTTGGGCGTGATTTTGGCGCAAGCATTCGGGGTTGATGCACACGGATTCGGTGTGCAAGGTGCGGCGGCGGCGGCCGCGTTGCTGGGGGCTGGCTTGCTGGCGTGGACCGACAAACGCTGGCCGGAGCGGCAGGAACCACTGATCGGCACCCTGTTTGTACTGGCGGCCACCGGCGGCCTGTTATTGCTGGCCAACAATCCACAGGGCGGCGAGCACCTCAAGGATTTGCTGGTGGGACAGATTTTGTGGGTGAACTACACCCAGCTGATTCCGGTGGCGCTGCTGTCGGCGCTGTTGCTGGGGCTGATGGGGTGGCGGCGCGGGCGCTTGAGCGGGCTCTGGTTCTACGGCTTGTTTGCGCTGGCGATCACCGCTTCGGTGCAATTGGTGGGGGTGTATCTGGTGTTTGCCAGCTTGATCGTGCCGGCCTTGGCCACGATCACGGTGAAGGGCCGCGCAGGGCTGGGCTGGGCGTATGCCATCGGCGTGCTGGGTTATGTGGGTGGGCTGGTGGCCTCGGCGCTGCTGGATCTGCCCAGCGGCGCGCTGATCGTGTGGGCACTGGCGGGGTTTGCCCTGTTGGCGCAGGCCGTGCCGGCGCTGCGGCGGCAGGCGCCCGTGGCAGCCACGCATTGAGCCAGTGGTTGCAGCAGGGCGGGATCGTGGAAGCGTTCATCCAAGCTTGACTTCACTTATGTTATAAAATAACAAATGCCAGAGATGTCCCGCTCACATTCGCTACTGGATCGCTTGGGTGCCACCGGCGCGTTGGTGTGCGCGGTGCATTGCGCGCTGCTGCCGCTGCTGATTGCCGCGCTGCCGTCGATTGGAGTGGCGGCGTGGCTGGGCGACGGCTTCGAGGTCGGCTTCGTGCTGTTCGCCAGCCTGTTCGGGCTGGCAGTGCTGATGTGGAGCTACCGCCGGCATCGTGTGTTGCGGGCGTTAGCCCTGTTGCTGCCGGGGTTGGCGGTGCTGTGGATTGGCATTTTGTATGCGCCATTGCACCATTCGCTGCTGCCGCATGCCGTGGCGATGACCTTCGGCGGTACTCTGGTGGGGCTGGCGCATATTGCCAATTTGCGTCTGAACCACCGGCATGTGCATGGGCCGGCCTGCGCGCACTGATCCCCCGAATCCGCCCGCCGGGGCGTACCGTGCTAGAATGCCAGGCCTCGCGCGCGTCGCGAACACTTCACACGAACCGATTTCAGGAGCAACACGATGGGCAAGGGCGACCGCAAGACTGCCAAGGGCAAGCGCTACAACGCCAGCTATGGCAATTCGCGTTCACACACAGTGACCAAGGCTGCCGGCGTTGCCGCAGCACCGGTCACCAAGAAGGCGGTGAAAGCACCGGCCAAGAAGGTTGTGGCCAAGAAAGCCTGACCCATCCGCTTCCAGGTGTGATCCCGAAAGCCCCGCACTGCGGGGCTTTCGCGTTGTTGCAAGGTTATTTGCCGGCACCCGCTTCCACTGCGGTCCACGTACGCAGCAGATTGCCGCCGAGGAGTTTGCGGATGTCGGCATCGCGATAACCGCGCGATTGCAGCCCGGCCACCACGTTGGGGTAGTCGGCCACGCTCCTGAGTTCGGCCGGCAACTCGCCATCCACCCCATCGAAATCCGAGCCGATACCGATGTGGTCGATGCCGATCAACTTCACCCCGTAGTCAATTTGGTCGAGCACTTGCGCCAGCGTGCTGGTGCGCGGCGGGTGCGCGCTGGCCCAGTCTTTTTCGAAGGCATCCCGACTCAGCTCCGGCTGGCCCTGCGCCTTGAGTGCACGGTTGTGCTCGTTGAACTCGTTGATCGCACGGAAATGCGCTTGCGTGTCGGCGGCACTGGCGGGGTCGATGAAGGCCGTGCCAAACGGCAGCTGCACCACACCGCCCTTGGCAGCGACTGCCTTGGCGATTTCATCGCTGATATTGCGTTCGAAGCCGGGCGTGAAATGGCGAAACGCAGAGTGGCTGGCGATCACCGGCACCGTGCTCAGCTTGATGGCCTCCACTGCCGAGGCATCGGCCAGATGCGAGACATCCACCATGATGCCGACTTTGTTCATCTCGGCGACCACCTGGCGGCCAAACGGGCTCAAGCCGTTCCAATGCTTTTCCAGCACGTACGAGGAATCGGCGATGCGGTTATTGGCGCTGTGGGCGAGTGTGATGTAACGCACCCCGCGATTGAAGAAAAACTGCACGTTGTCGAGGTTGTCGCCCAGCGGTGCACCGTTTTCCATGCCCAGTGGCAACAACACATGCCCCCCTTGGCGCAGCCGCGTCGCATCCTTGGGCGATGTGAGTAACGCGAACTTATCCGGATGCCGCTGTACCAAGGCCTCGATGCTGTCGATCATCTGATTGGCGGCCTGCCATGCGCTGCCGTCGGTATCCTGTTTGGCCGAGGTGTAGATCGACATGAACGCCACATCCAAACCACCAGCGCGCGCGCGCGGATAGTCGAATTCGCGGCTGGGCACGGCGTTGCCAAGATCGGCCCAATGATCGAGCAGGTTCTCCGGTGCATCGATGTGGGTATCCACGATGATCGCGTCCTGCGTCAACTTGCGTGCAGCGTCATTCGCTTGAGCGTGAACGGTGGATGCCGCCAGCAGGCAGGCGGTGGCAAACAGTGTCAGGCGCATACGCATACACACTCCAAGGATTAGGGCAACGGTTGGCCAGCCACGAATACTTGCGCAGCCAGATCACCGCCCAGCCAATAGCACAATTCGGCGGGGCGGGCGACATTCCACGCAACAAGATCGGCACGCATCGCTGTGCGCAGGACGCCGCGATCGGCCAGGCCAAGCGCTTTGGCGGCATGCACGGTGGCGCCGCGCAGCGCTTCTTCCGGAGTCATCCGAAAATGCGTGCACGCCAATTGCATGGCCTGCCGCAGCGACAACAGGGGCGAGGTACCGGGGTTGCAGTCGGTGGCCACCGCCATCGCCACACCGTGTTCGCGCAGTTGCGCGATGGGGGGGAGTGTTGTTTCGCGCAGCACATGGAACGCGCCGGGCAACAACACCGCAACCGTGCCATGCGCGGCCATCGCCCGCACACCGTCATCGCGGGTGTATTCGATATGGTCGGCGGACAGACCATTGAACTCTGCCACCAACGCAGCCCCACCCAGATCGCTGAGCTGGTCGGCGTGCAACTTCACCGGAATGCCCAGCGCACGCGCTACGTCGAACACACGCCGGGTTTGTGCAGGCGAAAACCCGATGCCTTCGCAGAAGGCATCCACCGCATCGACTAATCCTTGTGCATGCAGCTGCGGCAACCAGTCGATGACGGCATCAATATAGCCATCGGCATCACCGATAAATTCCGGCGGCAATGCGTGCGCAGCCAAATAAGTGGTGCGCACACCCACACCGACGGTTTCACCCAAGCGGCGCGCCACACGCAGCATTTTGCCCTCGTTGGCCAAATCCAATCCGTAGCCGGATTTGATCTCCAGGGTGGTCACGCCATCGCGCAGCAGAGCACGTGCCCGCGGCAGCGACTGCTGCAGCAACTCTTCTTCGCTGGCTGCACGTACAGCCGCCACGCTGGAAGCAATGCCGCCACCGGCGCGCGCGATGTCCTCGTAGCTTGCGCCGTTCAGGCGCATATCGAATTCACCGGCCCGGTTGCCGGCAAACACCAGGTGGGTATGGCAGTCGATCAGGCCCGGAGTCAGTAGCTTGCCCGCAAGATTTTCGCTGCGTGCGGCGCTCGCAGCGGCAGGCAGATCGGACATCCGGCCTACCCACGCGATGCGACCATCGGCGCAGGCCAGCGCGCCATCCTCGATCAAGCCAAAGGGCTGCTCGCCATCAAGCGTGGCCAGTGTGGCGTGAGTGAGCAGCAAATCCCAGCGAAGGGTCATCAGTCAGTGTCCGTGCAACGCAGCCGAGACATGATTATTGCAAACGCTGCCGGCACGCGGTCGCCCGCTAGAATGCGTGAAGTATTGGATTGGAGGTTGTCATGCCGTCAGCGGTCGTGTTGTCTTGTTTGCAGGTCTCGCGATGAGCGCCGTGGATGGCTGGAGTGGCCGCGTTGATCTGCCCATCGATGCTTCCACGCTACGCTGGCACCAATGGGTGCGCGCTGCGGAAGCTGCAAACGCGCCGGGGGTGGCGGTATTGGGCTTTGCCTGCGATGAAGGCGTGCGCCGCAACCATGGCCGCGTAGGAGCCGCCGAGGGCCCGGCCGCGCTGCGCAGGATGCTGTCCAATTTGCCGGTATTGAACGCTGCGCCGCTGTTCGATGCGGGCACGATTACCTGTGCCGATGGCGATCTGGAAGCGGCGCAAACCCGCTATGCCGATGCGATGGCAGCGCTGCTGGATGCGGGGCATTTTGCGGTGGGCTTAGGCGGCGGTCATGAAATCGCGTTCGCGTCGTATCAAGGCTTGGCCAAACATCTGGGGGCGCACCGCCCACGCGTGGCGATCGTCAATATCGATGCGCATTTTGATTTGCGCAAGCAAGACCAAGCCAGTTCCGGCACGCCGTTCCTGCAAGCCATCGAACACGCGCGCGCGCTGGGCTTGCCGCTGGACTATCTGGTATACGGCATCAGTGCCGCCGCCAATACGCGGGTGTTGTTTGATACCGCCAACCAGCTGGGTGTGCACCATGTCTGCGATGACCAATTGGGCTTACTGGAGTTGCCGCAGCGCATCGCCGAGTTGCGTGAAAAATTGGCGCATGTGGACTTGGTTTATCTCACCATCGACATCGATGGCTTGCCGCATGCCATGGCACCGGGTGTCAGCGCGCCCGCCGCACGCGGCGTACCGATGGAGGTGGTGGAGCCACTCCTCGACGCGATTGCCGCGACCGGCAAATTGAAGTTGATGGACGTGGCCGAACTCGCGCCGCCGCTGGATCGCGACAATGTGACGGCGCGCGTGGCGGCACGCTTGATTCACCGGGTGACAGATGCGGTGGTGCGGGCCCGCTAGGGGCGCTGGCTTCAGGCCTTGTCCGCGGGCGTAATGCTCAAGGTTGCCTTCGGGGCAATCCCGCGTTCCAGTGCTTGCAGGGCGATATGCACCTTGCCCACGTCCAGACCGGTTTGGCCGTGGTCGCGAATGGGATTGGTATGCAGGGAAAATGTTTTCGATTTGCCGCTGGCGACGGATTCCCAGCGCAGTGAAATTTCGGCATCGCCGGCCCAGATGCATTGCACGTTGGGAGGGCAGCGGGAATCATTGACCAAGCTCAAGTAGGTCAAACGGCTGCCGTCGGCCAACGTCGCTTTTTCGCCGATGCCCAGGGTAATGGTCTGCATGACGGTCGCTGGCTCCTGTGCTGTGGTCGTAGTGGTCGCTGTGGCGGCGGGTCGTGAATCTGCGCTTGCGCAGCCGGTCAGCAGGGCGATCAGGGTGAAGCAGGCGGTGCGGTACATGAGGAGCGCTCGCGTGGGTGGCAGGTGTTATCCGATATACCACGATGCTGCCGCTTGCGATGAACACACACGGGGTGACGCTTAGTGACTGTCGCGGCGCGATGCCAGCCGGTCGGCCAGACGGGTGGGTTCCGGCAGGCGATAGGTGGTGACAAACCGCATCACCAATTCCGCTGCGGAGGCCATCGCCACTTTATGCCCGGGCGAGACCACCAGCGGCAGGCAGCCGGGTTTGCTGCGCAGCAACCAGCCGATTTGTTCGCGGCCATCGCGCAACGGCGTGAATGCACCGCGCATCTCGTGCAGTGCCAGTTTCGCTTCGCCCACGTGGATGCTTTTGCCCACGCCAATACTGGGCAGGCCAGTGGCCACACCAAAATGGGCGGCAATGCCCAGACGGCGTGGATGCGCGATGCCGTGGCCATCCACGAACGCAAGATCCGGTGGCGATGGCAGCATGCCAAGGGCCTCCAGCAGCGCCGGTAATTCGCGAAAACTCAGCAGCCCGGGGATGTACGGCATGCGCGTGGGCAGGCGCGCAACTTGCTGGTCGATGACCGCGAGCGTGCTGGCATCCAGCAACACCGCGGCAGCGCGGGTGATGCTGCCGTCTTCCTCAAATCCGACATCAAAGCCGGCAACCGTGCGCAGAGGCTTGGGAAAACCGTCGCGCAGCGACACGTGCTGGGCAAGTTCGATTTGCAGCGCACGCATGGCCTCGCCATTGCCATGCCATTCGGGGAGGTCGGGCACGTTGTCCATCAATCCTGATTCACCTGCAGCTGGCTATGCCCAGCGGTATCAAATTGCACGGTATAGCGGATGCCATAGACGGCTTCATCCATCTCGCCCACAGTGCAATCGCATAGCGCGCGCACCAGGGCCGGGAGGGTATTGCTGTGACCGATGACCAACACATTGCCATGCGGATATCGCTGCCGCAGCTGGCTGGCGAAGGTCACGGCAGCGTTGGCGTCGTACTCCAAAATGGCCAGCCCGTGTGCTTGCGCAGTGGGCGCGGCGGTTTGCCGGGTGCGTTGGGTGGCGGTGCTGTAGATCGCTTCCAGCGGCACCTTGGCCAATAGCGTTGACAGCCGTTCGGCGCGGGTGCGGCCGGCTGGGGTCAGCGGTGGATCTTTGCCGGCGGCGAGGTCTTTTTCGGCATGTCGCACCAGGTACAGCGTGCTCGCCGTAGCCGACGGTGCAGGGGGTGACGCACACGCGCCGAGCAGTACACACGCAGGAAACAACAGCGCACGGAGCAGGGTCATCGGGAGGCTCCTTTATCCATCGCAATCAATAGCCCGCGCGCCGCATTGAAGCGGGTGCTGGCATCGGGCAATTCCAGCAGGATGCGCAATTTGTCCGGGCCGTCCATCTTGTAGTGCTTGGGCTGGCCTTGAATCAAGCGGATCACCGCCATCGGGTCCACATTGGGCTTTTCGACAAATTGCACACGGCCGCCCTTCTCGCCCAGCACCAATTTACGAATGCCCAGCGCGGTGGCGTGCAGTTTCAATTCGGCGGTGGCGAACAGGTGTTTGCCGGCGTCCGGCAACAGGCCGAAACGGTCAATCATTTCCACCTGCAATTCACGCAGCGCATCCACACTGCGGGCGGCGCTGATGCGCTTGTACAAGGTCAGGCGCGCGTGCGGGTCGGGCAGGTAGTCGTCGGGGATCAGTGCGGGCACATGCAGATCCACCTCCGCGCCGAAGCGATCATCGGCATCGGTGTCGGGCAATTTGCCTTGCTTGATGCTGCGCACCGCACGTTCCAGCAATTCGGTGTACAGGCTGAAACCGACTTCGGCCATCTGCCCGCTTTGGCCTTCACCCAGCAGCTCGCCGGCACCGCGAATTTCAAGATCATGCGTGGCCAAGGTGAAGCCGGCACCCAGCTCGTCCATCGAGGCAATGGCCTCCAGTCGCTTTTTGGCATCCGGGGTAATGTTGCGGCCATCGGGTACCAGCAGATAGGCATAGGCGCGATGGTGACTGCGGCCCACGCGGCCACGCAACTGGTGCAACTGGGCCAGCCCGAATTTGTCGGCGCGGTTGATCAGGATGGTATTGGCATTGGGAATATCAATGCCGGACTCGATGATGGTGGAACACAACAGCACATTGGTGCGCTGTTTGTGGAAGTCCAGCATCACGCGCTCCAGTTCGCGCTCGTGCATCTGGCCGTGGGCAATGCCGATGCGCGCATCCGGCACCAGGGTTTGCAGCTCATCGTGCATGCGGCCGATGCTTTCCACATCGTTATGCAGGAAATACACCTGCCCGCCGCGCGATAGTTCGCGCAGGAAGGCTTCCTTGAGCAGCGCGTCGTCCCAGACATGGACAAAGGTTTGCACCGCCAGCCGGTTGGCCGGTGGGGTCGCAATAATCGACAAATCGCGCAGCCCGCTCATCGCCATGTTCAGCGTGCGTGGAATCGGGGTGGCGGTCAGCGTGAGCAAGTGCACATTGGCGCGCAGTTTTTTCAGCGACTCTTTTTGGCGCACGCCAAAGCGCTGTTCCTCATCGACGATGACCAGCCCCAGGTCGGCAAATGTCACGTCCGGTTGCAGCAGGCGATGGGTGCCTACGATCACGTCGAGTTTGCCTTCGGCCAGTTTGGCCAATTCGGCTTCGATTTCCTTTTTGGTCTTGAAGCGCGACAGCACTTCCACCCGCAACGGCCAGTCGGCGAAGCGGTCGCGGAAGTTGCGGTAGTGCTGCTCGGCCAGCAAGGTGGTGGGCACCAGTACCGCCACTTGTTTGCCACTGCTTGCGGCGGCGAACGCGGCGCGCACCGCGACTTCGGTTTTGCCAAAGCCCACATCGCCGCAGACCACGCGGTCCATCGGTTGTGAGCTGGAAAGATCGCGCAGCACCGCTTCAATTGCGGCGTGCTGGTCGGGGGTTTCCTCGAACGGGAAGGTGGCCGCAAACGGCTCGTACATCGCCCGGTCCACATCAATCGCAAGGCCTTGCCGTGCGTGGCGCTTGGCTTGGATTTCAAGCAACTCGGCGGCCACATCGCGCACTTTCTCGGCGGCTTTTTTCTTCGCCTTGGCCCACTGCTCGCCGCCCAGGTTGTGCAGCGGCGCGGTGTCGGGGTTGGCCCCGGAGTAGCGGCTGATGCGGTCCAGTTGCGCCACCGGCACATACAGGCGGTCGCCCTTGGCGTATTCGATATCCAGAAACTCGCCGGGCATGCCGCCCACGGCCATCGCGATCAAACCGCGATAGCGGCCCACGCCATGATCTTCGTGCACGATCGGTGCGCCCAGCGAGAGCTCGCCCAGGTCACGGATGATGGCTTCGGGTTCGCGCCCGGCCCGTTTGCGGCGGCGCGGCTGGCTGGCGCGTTCGGGGAACAGTTGGCGCTCGGTGAGCACGCACAGTGGCGGTGCGTCCAGCGCGAAGCCGTCATCGAATGCGGCGACGGTGATGGCTAATTTGCTCGCGTCAGCCCGGCGCAAGTCGGGATGACGGGCAAAAGCGCTCCAGCTCTCCACCCCCGCCAACTGCATCCCCGCCGCCTCCAACACCTCGCGCAGCGCCTCGCGGCGGCCGGCGGAATCGGCGGCAATCAGCACCCGGCCGGGGTAGTGTGACAGGAAGCTGCGCAGCGCATCGGCAGGGGCGTGGTCTTTTTGCGTCAGCGGCAAGACCGGGGCTGGCTGCACGGGCAACGTGTGGGCCTCGGCATGGCGCGGATGTTGCGCGTTGCAAATGTCGATCCGGTTG
>DAORUL010000013.1:0-18107 GCA_035433165.1 Thermomonas sp.
CGCGGGTTTCACGCGGTGTCACATTGACCAGCAAATCCTCGCTCATGGCAGCAACTCAAACTGCCGCAACACCTGCGCGGTCTGCCGCAAGGGGAGGCCCATCACCCCGGAATAACTGCCGTCCAGCCGCACGACGTGCGCTTCGAAGCGGCCCTGGATGGCATACCCGCCAGCCTTGCCCTGCCACTCGCCACTGTCCAGATAACGGGCGATATCGGCATCGGACAGTGCTTCCACCGTCACCTCCGACACCGCCACCGCTTGCGCTTCGCGTGCCGCCGACAGCAGCGAAACCGCAGTGATGACCTGGTGGCTGCGCCCGGACAAACGCCGCAGCATGGCGGCGGCCTCCACCGCATCGGCCGGCTTGCCAAATACCACGCCGTCCAGAACCACCTCGGTATCGGCCCCCAGCACGACCGCAGCGGGCACTGCCACCACCTGCAACAAGCCAGCCCCGGCCTTTTCCCGCGCCACCCGGCGCACATAGTCGGCAGCAGACTCGGTGGCGTCCTGCTGCTCGGGAATATCAAGGTCGAGGATGCCAAACTGCAACCCCAGACGGGTCAACAATTCGGCGCGGCGGGGCGATCGCGAGGCAAGATGCAACATGCCTGCAGTCTAACCTGTGGCCTACTGTGCACCCCAGCCCCACGGCACCGTTTGACGCAATTAACCCCATTTCGGCTCACCGTGCGTTCACCCCCAGCACGTAATCGTTCCCCCAACAAAATGGAGTCCATGATGCCTCTGCGCCCCTTGCTGCTTGTCCTCGCCCTTGCCACGGCCCTGCCCATGACCGCACACGCAAAACCCGCCGATATCGCCGCCGCTGCGCCGCAAACCACCTTGCTGTCGGTATCCGCCAGCGCCGAGGCCAGCCGCGCCCCCGACATCGCCACGCTTTCCACTGGCGTAGTGACCCAATCCACCGAAGCCAATACCGCGATGCGCAACAACGCGGCGCAGATGGACAAGGTGATGACGGCCCTGCGCGCAGCCGGACTTGCCGAGCGCGACATCCAGACCAGCGGCATCAACCTGAATCCGCAATACAAATATGCCGACAACATGCCGCCCACCATCGTGGGCTATCAGGCCAGCAATACCGTCAATGTAAAAGTGCGTGAGCTGGGCAAACTCGGCAAGGTGCTCGATACCCTGGTGGCGCAGGGCGCCAACCAGATCAACGGGCCGACCTTTGGCATCGACAAACCCGACCCGGCCTACACCGAGGCGCGCATTGCAGCCGTGAAGAAAGCCCAAGCGCAAGCCCAGACCTATGCCGATACGCTGGGCATGCGCGTGCTGCGCATCGTCAGCATCAATGAAGGTGGCAGCAGTGGGCCGCAGCCGATGCCGGTGATGCGAATGATGGCTGCCCCGGCCCCAATGGCAAAGGACACGGCTGTCGCTGCCGGCGAGAGCAGCGTCTCGGTGAGCGTGGATATGGTGTTCGAGCTGGGGCGCTGATCCATCCCCGAAAATCGCCCCGCCCGACAGCGAAGTTCACATGATCTGAAGCACACTGACCCCAGACTGCGGTCGCCGTGGGTTAATCTCGGCGGCGACGGTGGCATCTGGGCCGTCGCATTTTCGCCCATCACCCCAGCGGAGGTAACACATGTTCAACGGGATCTTCGGCTACATCCTCGGCGGTCTGGTCATTGGCGTTCTCGCCCGGCTGCTCAAACCGGGGGCAGACCCCTTGGGCTGGATCATGACCATCGTGCTGGGCATCGTGGGTGCGGTAGTCGGCGGCTACATCTCTGGCATGTTGCACATCAGCAGCAGCCTGATGCAGTGGGCGGTCGCCATTGGTGCGGCCATCGTCCTGCTGGCCGTGTACGAGGCACTGCGCAAGAAGGGTTAACCGCCTGACCTGACATTTCCACAAAACGCCCCGCTTGCCGGGGCGTTTTGTGCTGCATGCAACCCACACGCGCATCCGCTAGGTTGGAAACACCCGGTAGCGGGCCACACGCACTGTGACATGCTCACCCGGCACCAGCGGCACGGCCCCGGTGTCCAACGTTTCCAGTTCCAACGCCTGTCCACCCAGCGCAAACTCGGCGGTTAGCCGCCCACCCAGCCGCTGCACCCCGCGCACCTGCAGCGACAACGTATCGGCCCCTGGCTCGGCCCACTGCACGTCATGCGGACGTGCATATAATCGTGCCGGACCATCAACAACCCCGCCGGCATCCAGCAGCACTCCCTCCGCGCAAAAACGCCCGTTAATCACCTGCCCATGCAATACATTGGCCCGCCCAATGAATTCGAACACATAGGGCGAGACTGGGGAGCGATAGATGGCATCGGGTGTACCCACCTGCTCCACCTTGCCCGCACGCATCACCACTACCCGATCCGCCAACTCAAGGGCTTCCTCTTGATCATGGGTAACAAACAACGTGGTTTGCCCGGTCTGCTCATGCAGTTTCCGCAGCCAGCGCCGCAGTTCGATGCGCACCTTGGCATCCAGTGCGCCAAAAGGCTCGTCCAGCAGCAGTACTGCTGGATCAATTGCCAGCGCCCGCGCCAGTGCAATGCGTTGCTTTTGTCCGCCGGAGAGCTGATCGGGATAGCGCCCGCCATGCTCGGGTAGTTGTACCAGCTGCAACAACTCCTGCACGCGTCTTGCAATACTGGCCTTGTCCGGACGCCTTGCACGCGGACGGCTGCGCAAGCCAAACGCGATATTGTCGGCCACAGTCATATGCCGGAACAATGCGTAATGCTGGAACACGAAACCCACATTGCGCTCGCGCAGACTTAACCCGGTGGCATCGTTTTCGCCAAACAACACGCGCCCTGCATCGGCATGCAGCAAACCCGCGATCACGCGCAACAGCGTGGTCTTGCCGGACCCCGACGGACCCAGCAACGCGACCAGCTCACCCGAGCGAATATCCAAATCGACGCCATCGAGCGCCGCCACACCGGGATAGCGCTTGTGCAGGGATGAAATCGTCAATTGCATGTTCAATGCCGCCTATGAGATTGCGCAAGCGCGTCGCCATGCCGCGCTTCCAGCCAGACTTTCAACACCAGGGTGAGCAGGGATAACCCTGCCAGCAGGGAGGCCGCTGCAAATGCAGCCGTGGCATCAAATTCGTTGTAGAGAATCTCGATATGCAGCGGCAAGGTATTGGTCATGCCACGGATATGGCCTGATACCACCGACACTGCGCCGAATTCTCCCATCGCCCGGGCGGCACACAGCAGCACCCCGTACAACAAACCCCATTTGATCTTCGGCAGGGTGACGCGGAGGAACATCGTCCATGCGCTGGCCCCAAGCGAGCGCGCAGCCAGCTCCTCATCGGCGCCTTGTTGCTGCATCAGCGGCACCAGCTCCCGCACCACGAACGGAAAGGTGACAAACAACGTCGCCAACACAATACCGGGACGTGCAAACAGCACTTTGATCTCATGCGCCTGCAACCATGCGTGAAACCAACCTGCACTGCCAAATAACAGCACCAGGCAAAGGCCCGCCACCACCGGTGATACCGCGAATGGCAAATCGATCAGCGCCAGCAATACGCGTTTGCCGCGAAACGAAAACCGTGTGAGTACCCACGCCGCCAGCACACCAAACACGGCATTGACTGGTATCACGATGGCCGCGGTGAACAGGGTCAATGCCAATGCACTGCGCGCGTCAGGCGTCAGCAGCGCCTGCCACCAAGCATGAAAACCCTTGCCAAAGGCGGCCCCCAGCACCATGACCAAGGGCAGCAGCACCAGCAAGCCAATCGCCGCAGCCGCGGTCAGGATCAGCAACCAGCGCAACCATCCGGGTTCGCGCAGTGGGTCATTGCTGAATCGAGGCCCCTCACTCATGGCTGCCCCCACGCTGGAATAAGAGTGGCAGCAGGTTGATCACCAGCAGGCTCACGAAGGAAGCGACCAGCAACAACGCGGCAATCGCCACCGCGCCGTTGTAGTCGTACTCTTCCAGGCGGATGGTAATCAGTAGCGGCGCAATTTCGGTCTTGTAGGGCAGGTTTCCGGCAATGAAAATGACCGAACCGTACTCGCCCAATCCACGTGCAAACGCCAGCGAAAATCCGGTCAACCATGCCGGCAATAATTCGGGGACGATGACGCGCCGAAACGTGGTCACCCGATTGGCCCCCAGCGACGCCGCAGCTTCCTCCGGCTCGCGCCCCAATGCTTCCAACACCGGCTGCAGGGTACGCACCGCAAACGGCAAGCCGATGAACACCAGGGCCAGCACGATACCGGGTGTGGCATAGGCAATCTTGATCCCATAGGCCGCCAGCAGCTTGCCAACCCAGCCGGTGGGGGCATAAATCGCAGTCAGCGCAATCCCGGCCACGGCGGTTGGCAATGCAAACGGCAAGTCCACCAGTGCATCCAGCAAACGCCGCCCGGGGAAGCGATAACGCACGATGACCCAGGTGATCAGCACACCTACCAGCGATGCCACCACCGCCGCACAGAATGCAGTGGAAAAGCTCAACTTGAGCGCTGCCTGCACCCGTGCATCGTTGATTGCACGTAGCCACGCGTGCGCGCCCATCCCTGCCGCACGCACCGCCAGTGCCGCCAATGGCAACAGCACCACCACGCCCAGCCAAGTCATGCCCAACCCCAGACTCAGGCCAAAGCCCGGCAGCGGGTTGCGGCCACGCACCCGTGCCGCTGATTGGGTCAATGCCGTCATCGTCATGCGTCGGTCAGGGTTTGTAGATGCGATCGAAGAAACCGCCATCGCCAAAGTGCTCGGCCTGCGCTTTCTTCCAGCCACCAAACGCATCATTGATGGTGACCAGCTTGATCGGTGCAAACGGCTTCAACAACGCGGCTGGCACATTGGCAGGCTCGGTTGGGCGATAGTAATGGCGGGCTGCGATTTGTTGCCCCGTGGGTGAGTACAGAAACCGCAGATACGCTTCTGCCTGCTTGCCGGTGCCATGCTTGGCGGTGTTTTTGTCCAGCCATGCCACCGGTGGCTCGGCCTTGATGCTGACCGAAGGCACTACCAGCTCAAACTTGCCACGCAGCTGTGGATCATCGATGGTCAACAACGCCTCATTTTCCCAGGCGACCAGCACATCGCCAATTCCGCGCTCCACGAACGTCGTGGTTGCTCCACGTGCTCCGGTATCCAGTACCGGCACGTTGCGGAACAATTTGCCCATGTACTCCAGCACCTTGCTGCCACTGTGATACTCGCGTGAGGCCCATACCCAGGCCGCCAGATAGTTCCAGCGCGCACCGCCTGAAGTCTTCGGATTAGGCGTGATCACCCCGATTCCCGGCTTGGCCAGATCGCCCCAATCCTTGATGCCCTTGGGGTTGCCGTTGCGCACCAGAAACACGATGGTCGATGTGTAAGGCGCACTGTTATGCGGCAACCGGCTTTGCCAGTTGGCGGGCAACAGCTTGCCTTGCGCGGCCAGCACATCGATGTCGGCCGCCAGCGCCAGCGTCACCACATCGGCGTCCAAACCGTCCAGCACGGCACGCGCCTGTTTGCCAGAACCGCCATGCGATGCGCGCAGGGTCAGCGATTCACCCGTCTGCTGCTTCCACTCCGTGGCGAAGGCCTGATTGACATCGGCGTACAACTCACGGGTGGGGTCATAGGAGACATTGAGCAATGTCTTGTCCTTCGCTGCCGCGCTGGCACCGTTTGGCAACAAGGCCAGCAATACAAGCAGCAGCCCTGCTGTCATGGTGTTCTGGTAGCTCTTCATCGTTGTATTCTCAGGTAATCAAAAGGGACTATGGATAGCCAACTCTCAGGTTGTGATAACCAATGCTTCAGAAGGACAGTTGCGCACGTGTGAACAGCACCCGCTCCTGCGGACGGTTACCGCCGGCGAGCGCACCACCATCGAACTTCGTCATGACATAGTTGGTCATGAGTTTGGCGTTGCGGGTCAAGTACCAGTGAATAGCCACGCCCCAGCTGCGCGCAGCCTGTGCCGATGCCGCCGCATCGGCGAAATAGGGAAACGCGGCTTCATCCACCTGCAGCCGGCCATAGCGCAACGTTGCCTCCAACGCGCCCCACCCGGGTTGCCCGATCGCAAAGGGAGATTCCGGCTTCACTACGCCACGGTAGCCCGCATCCTCGCCAGTCAGCACCCAGCCCGCTGCGATCTGCCAACCTCGGTTATCCAACGTGACGCGTGAGCCTGCGCCGGCACCACTGATCACACGCACCGCCTGGGCACTGCTGATCCATTCTCCCAGCAGCCCCAGCGACCCGCGATACCAGTACCCCTGCACGTTCTTGCGCAGCCGCTGGCCATCGGCTGCCACATTGCTGCCATAGCCGAAAAATTGCTCCTGCCCCGGCGTGCGGTAACGCGGCAGGAAGTTGCTTCCATTGCCATGGGTATTGCCGACAGTGGCGGCCACCCCCAGCCCCAAGCTGCCCCAATCGCCCGGTGCGTGCTTGAACGGCTCCCAGAACAGCCGGCCTGCATACTCGAATTCGCCATCGGGATTGCCGGTGACGGCATCGCGACCATCCACCGTGCCATTGAACGCGCCGATACCGTAATCCAGTACGCCGCCCAGCACGCTGCCCTGCAATTGCATGCCGATATCGCGGCCTGGTGCGAGTTCCGACGGCAGCCCCAGCTCCACTTGTGCAGTAGTCGCACTCGACTGCAGGCGCTCCAGCCCGAAGGGTGGCTTGGCCTTGCCGATCCGCACTGTGGCACGCGGATCGAACTTCAAATCGACATACGCCTCATTGAGCGTGGCACTGTCACCGGCAAACTGCGGATTGATCCGAAACCCGACCCATGTGCCCCAATTGCCCTCGATGCTGGGCTCCAGCCGTCGCAGCAAAAACCCGTCATTTTGCGCAGAGCCGCTGATGAAGCTACGGGCATCCGCCTGTACCAGTCCACGAAACCTGATCTCCACTGCGCCATCGGCCGACTTCACCGATACCCCTTTTTCGCTGGCGGCAAGTACCGGTGCCGAAGCTGCTTTGGCTTGCGCTGCTTCATCCTGCAACTCCAGCTTGCGTTCGATGATGCGCAAATGCTGGTCAAGGCTGGCCTCCCCGATGGACTCACCGGATGCAATGCCCAACCGCTGTTCCAACGCAGCAATGCGGGCAAGCAGTGCCGCATCGGTGGGCTCACCCGCGCGCGCCAACGATGGGGCCAGGGCAACCGTTATGGCAAGCGCGATCAGGTGTTGGCGCAGAAGCCGGGATGTCCCCGGCAGGGAATGAAACGGCATGACTTCGATTCCTTTATTGAAGGGGGAAGACATGCCTCCGGTGGTCCGGTCGGCACGGTTGGGACGCTACGCTCAGCGTGGGTCGTGGTGCGGTGGATCGAAACGGAGTTTCTCACTGCGGGTGATCTGGACAATACGCGACTGATGAACGACCACCTCAATCGTGCCGTAAGCGGTTTCGCGGATCGCACGCAGCACTTCCGCTTCGAGTGGCGAATGCAGCGCACCCATCGGCATCTGGGTGGCATCGGACTGGATTGATTTCATGGCGAGCCCCCCAATTGACGCATCCATGCTTCGTTGCCTGCACATCGACTCAATACCGCCAAGCTGCGCCGATCCAGCACACTGCACAACGCTTGCCGGGTTTCCCACATCAATGCCCGAATCGCGCAGGTGTCCGGATCGGCACAATCCGTGCAAGGCGCATAAGCGGTCATGCTGGCACAACGCACCGGCGCCAGTGGCCCATCGATGGCACGAATCAGATCACCCACCATGATGTCTTCCGCCGGTTGGGCCAGCGCATGCCCGCCCTGCGCGCCACGCCGACTGGCAACAAAACCGGCGCGCCGCAGATCCAGCAAGATAGCCTCCAGAAATTTGGCCGGGATGTTGGCGTGCTCGGCCAGCACATGCGCCTGCATGCGCTCGCCTGCAGGCAGTGCAGCCAGCGCACACATTGCGCGAAGTCCGTATTTGGCTTTGTTTGTCAACATTTCCTATGTTTTTTATAGGAAATCATTTCAGCTTGTCAATACCTCCGATTGGCATGTGCCTATGCCTTTTCACAAAAAGCTGCACGCACCAACGGACAGAGTTCCTTATCTCTCCAGATCCGGGTGGCAACGGCCGCTCATCGCGCAAACACGGCCGATCATCGCTCACTGCTTTGCACGGCGCGCGTAATGGCGCAGCGTCAAAGCGTGCACACGGTGTCGTGTTGACCCCATTGCACATGCTCACCCGTTGCATGGTTTGTGTACACCGCACGTCCACCTGCACAGGAGATCGACCATGGTTCGCGCACCTGCCTTTGCCCTAACCCGCGCCACCGGTTTTGCACTGTTGAACCCGGCTGCAAAACCCAAGCTGGATCCGTCCCGCATTTTCACGTTGAGTGGGACGCTGACATTCAACCTGATCCTGTTTGGCCTGCTGATGGTGCCGATGTCGATTCCATTGACCCCGATGCAGGATCCACCCAGCCACAATCCTGTGGTGCGCAGCATCGTCAAACCACCGGAACCGGTGATTGTGGAGATCGCCCCGATCACGCGCCCGCAACCGCCACAGCCGATCAACCCACCGGCTCACCCCAGCGTGACGCGCAGCCCGGACACCACGCCGGCGACTCAGGTGATCAGTGATACCGGCAACACTCAGATCACAACGCCAGCAGTCGATGACGGCGGCGCGCATGGCGATAGCCTCATTCCGTCCAACGTCACCCCCGCGCCCATGCAACTGGCGTATCGCAATGCCCCGCCACCGGTGTATCCGCGTGCAGCCTTGCAGCGCCAGTTGACCGGCACGGTGTTATTGCAGGTGCTGGTGGATATCAATGGCCAGCCGATCGAGGTCAGCATTTCGCGCAGCAGTGGCCACCGTGAATTGGACGAAGCGGCGCGGCTGCAAGTGCTCAAGCGCTGGAGCTTCCAGCCGGCGATCCAGAACGGCAAAGCGGTGCAAGCACTGGGCTTGGTGCCGATCGAATTCAATCTGCGCCACTGACACGGCAACGCGCCTGACCACAGTGGGTCAGGCGCGTCCGGCCTTGCCTTGTCTGGTGTTGTTCCCCGCGTATCACAGCAGCGGAGTACGCCAGTGTTCAGCGCCGCGCCACCGGCTTGGGCTGCGCACTGGCCACTTGTTGCGGGCGGCTGGCGGTGGCTGCCGGGCGTGCGGGCGCGGCACCACCCAAGCTGATCCGGTCGCGGTTTTTTTCCACCGTCTTCAGGCCCACACCTTTGACTTCGGCCAGTTGCTCGGCGCTGCGGAATGCACCGTGGGCTTTGCGGTACTCCACGATGGCCTGCGCTTTGGATGGCCCGATATTGACCAGCACGCGGTCGAGGGTGGCGGCGTCTGCGCTATTGATATTGACGGTTTCGCCAGCGATGGCGGCGCCGGCCAGCGCCAGCGACAACACCAGGGTGGACAGCAATGTGTTCAGAAATTTCATGACGGATTCCTTGAAGGTTGTTGTGCGGTTTAGGTGATCCGGCGGCGCTGGGTGCGGGCCGGCAGGGACAGCATCGCGCCTTGCCCGCAGCGATGGGATCGGCGAAGCCCGCACGCCGCAGCCCGTGTTTTGCCCGCCAGTGCGTAGGAAAACCACACCGTGGGGCACGGGCGCACGGGCCATGCATGCCGGATTCCATGTCGGCATAACCAGCCCTCCTTTCCCCTGCGGCAAGCCAGCGCCTAGCCTGCATCGGCATCCTTCACGCCCTGCCGCCATGTCGCACGCCACTGCCACCCCATTACCCACGCCGTTGACCGGCGATCAAGCCCAGTTGCTTTCGCAATTTGCCGCCGATGCCGACCGCAGCGCCCTGCTGTGGGCCTCCGGCTATTTGGCTGGAATGGCGCGTGCGCTCACGCCCACCGGCCTGGCGCTGGCGACCGCTGCAACACAGACCGCGCCGGTTGCAGTGCAGCCCGCCACGATTGTGTATGGCAGCCAGACCGGCAATGCCAAACGTGCCGCCGAAGTGCTGCACGCGCAGCTGGAATCCGCCGGCCTGCCGGTGCGGCTGCTGCGTGCCGATGCGTTTGCTACCCGCGAATTGGCCAACGAAAGCCTGCTTTATCTCGTCATCAGCACCCAAGGTGAAGGCGATCCGCCGGATGACGCGATTGGTTTCACCGAATTCCTGCTGGGCAAGCGCGCACCACAATTACCGCAGCTCAAATTTGCAGTGCTGGGCTTGGGTGATTCCAGTTATGTCGATTTTTGCGGCATCGCACGCAAGCTGGATGCGCGTTTGGCCGAACTCGGCGCCAGCCGCGTGCAGCCGTTGGGCGAAGCCGATTTGGACATCGACAGCATCGCCGTGCCGTGGCGAAATCACGCATTGACGCACGCCAAGGAACACCTGAAACCCGCAGCCCCCGCGCATCTTGCAACGGTGACACCGCTGCGCCCGCATGCGGCACCCGCATGGACACATGACAACCCGTTTGCCGCCAGCGTGCTGGCCAATCAACGCATCACCGGGCGCGAATTCAAAGGCACCGGGTTCCGTCGGTATGCATTGGTGGACAAGGATGTGCGCCATCTCGAACTGTCACTGGAAGGCTCGGGCTTGAGCTATGAACCCGGCGACGCGCTGGGCATCCGCCACCGCAATCCGGACGTGTTGGTCGCCAACGTGCTCACCGCGACCGGACTGGATGGCGATACCAAGGTGACGCATGACGGCCACAGTCTGCCGCTGGCGCAATGGCTTTCTGAGAAACGCGAACTCACGCGCCTGTCGCGCCCCTTGCTGACCGCAGTGGCGGAGCGCGCTGGTGCACAAGCGCTATCGCAACTACTCGAACCCGGTAACGCGGGTCTGGCGGCGCTACTGGGCGATCATCAATTGATTGATGTGCTGCGCCGCTGGCCAGTCGCGTGGGATGCCGACAGTTTGGTGGCCGCGCTGCGCCCGCAAGTGCAACGCTTGTACTCCATCGCGTCCAGCCGCAAGCGCGTGGGCGAAGAAGCGCATGTGACCCTCGATGTACTGCGCTATTCGGCACACGGCACTGATCACCTCGGCGCGTCCAGCAGCTTCCTTGCTGCGCTGGATGAAGATGCCAGCGTGCCGGTGTTTATCGAGCCCAACGAACGCTTCCGCGTTCCTGCCGACAGCAGCCGCGACATCCTCATGATCGGCCCCGGCACCGGCGTGGCGCCGTTCCGCGGCTTCGTGCAGGAACGCGCCGAAACCGGCGCCCGTGGCCGCAATTGGCTGTTCTTCGGGGCGCGTCATTTCAATACCGAATTCCTGTATCAAACCGAATGGCAGGACGCATTGGCCAAGGGTGAATTGCACCGGCTGGATCTGGCGTTTTCACGCGACCAAACCGAGCGCATCCATGTGCAGCAGCGACTGCGCGAACACAGCCGGGACGTGTACGACTGGCTGCAAAACGGCGCGCATCTGTATGTCTGTGGTGCGATCAAGATGGGCAAAGACGTCCATGCCGCCCTGCTCGACATTCTCAGCATCCACAACGGGGGTGATGCCGATGCCGCCGCCGACTTCCTCAGTCAATTGCAGCGCGATGGGCGTTATGCCCGCGATGTGTATTGAGCCGACAAGAGAACACGCCCATGTCGCACCCATCGGTTGAAAAAATCAAACTCGAAAGCCGTCACCTGCGCGGCGATCTGGTTGCAGGCCTGCGTGATGCCAGCACGGGCTCACTGTCCTTTGATGACCAACGCACCATCAAATTTCATGGCAGCTATCAACAAGACGACCGCGACTTGCGTGATGAACGCCGCCGGCAAAAACTCGAGCCAGCGCACCAGTTCATGATCCGCATCCGCGCACCTGGCGGTGTGTTCACGCCTGCGCAATGGTTGGGGCTGGACGCCATCGCCACCACGTATGCCAATCATTCGCTGCGCGCCACAACGCGCCAGACCTTTCAGATGCATGGCGTGATCAAGCGTGACTTGAAAGCCACCATGCAGGCGATCAATGCCGCAGCGATGGACACCATTTCCGCCTGCGGCGATGTCAACCGCAATGTGCTGGGCGCCAGCAATCCATTGCAATCGCAACTGCACGCGCAGGTGCACGCCTGGGCACAACGGTTGTCCGCGCACTTCAAGCCCGCCACCCGTGCCTATTACGAAATCTGGCTGGACGAAGACAAGGTCGCGGAAAGCGGCGTCGAGCATGAACCGATTTATGGCGATGCCTACTTGCCGCGCAAATTCAAAATCGCCATTGCCGTGCCGCCGATCAACGATGTGGATGTGTTTGCCAATGATCTTGGCCTGATTGCCATCGTGGATGCCGCCGGGCAACTGGCCGGCTTCAACGTGGCCATTGGCGGCAGCATGGGCGCCAGTCATGGGATCCCCAGCCATTACCCGCGCGTGGCCAATGTGATCGGGTTTGTGTCCCCGCAACAGGTGTTTGCGATTGCCGAGGCCGCGATCACCGTGCAGCGCGATCTGGGCGACCGTGAAGATCGCAAACATGCGCGTTTCAAATACACCATCGACGACCACGGCAGCGACAACATCGTGGCGCTGATGGAAGCACGCGCAGGCTTCAAGTTGCAGCCCGCACGCGACTACCACTTCGACCACAACGGCGATCGCTTTGGCTGGGTGGAAGGTGAAGACGGGTTGTGGCACCTCACGCTGTCGCTGCCGTCGGGGCGCATTGCCGATTTCGAGGATGGCCGTCTACTGCTTACCGGCCTGCGTGAAATCGCCAAGCGGCATACGGGCCAATTCCGCATGACCTGCAACCAGAACGTGATGATTGCCGGCGTACCCGCCGCGCAACGCGCGCAGGTGGATGCACTGGTGCAGCACTACGCGCTGGATCGTGAAAACAATGCGCCCAGCGCGATGGCGCGCAGCGCCGTGGCTTGCGTATCGCTGCCCACCTGCGCACTGGCGATGGCCGAAGCCGAACGCTACTTGCCGGCATTTTTATCCATCGTCGATCCGTTGCTTGGCAAATACGGCCTGCGCGACAGCCCCATCCTGCTGCGCATTTCCGGCTGCCCCAATGGCTGCTCGCGCCCGTATCTGGCGGAAATCGCCTTGATTGGGCGTGCCCCTGGCCGCTACAACCTGCTGCTGGGCGGCGACCATCGCGGCATGCGCATGAACACGCTGTACCGCGACAACATCAGCGAGGCGCAAATCGTGGAAGCCCTGGATCCGCTGTTTGCGCGCTATGCCAGTGAGCGCCAAGCGGGTGAACACTTTGGCGACTTCCTGCACCGCGCCGGCATCGTTGCGCTGCCAGCCTACCCCACTCATGTGCAGGTTGCCCCGCAGGAGGGCCAATGAACGCACGCCCAGCCCTTGCACGCCCCCCTTTGCGCACGCCGTGGCCGGCCACGCTGGACGCGGCCACGTTGTCCGCAGCAGCACTGGCCGATCTCAATCACCAGCTCAGCAACCTCAGTGCGCAGCAGCGCATTGCGTGGGCGCTGGCGCACCTGCCGGGTACGCATGCACTGTCCACCAGCTTTGGCGTGCAGGCGGTGGTGTCCTTGCATCTGTTTGCAACTGCAGCGCCCGGCTTGCCGGTGATCATGGTCGATACCGGCTATCTGTTTCCGGAAACCTATCGCTATGCCGACCAACTGACTGAATTGCTCGGCCTGCAATTGCATGTCTATCACGCCCGCATCGGCAATGCGTGGATGGAAGCGCGTCTGGGCAAGTTGTGGGAAGCCGGCAGCGATGGCATCGCCCGCTACAACCAGTTGCGCAAAGTGGAACCGATGCAGCGTGCGCTGGACGAATTGGGCGTGGGCTGCTGGCACGCGGGGCTGCGCCGCGAGCAATCGGCATCGCGCAAACACATCGCCATTCTTGAAATCAAGAAGGGCCGCTTCAAATTCCACCCGATTGCAGACTGGTCCGACATCGATATCGGCGCTTACATCCTGCAACACGACCTGCCCGAACACCCGCTGCTGCAACAAGGGTATGTGTCGGTGGGCGATACCCACACCACCCGCCCGCTGCAGCCGGGAATGGATGCCTCCAGCACCCGCTTTTTCGGCCTGCGCCGCGAATGCGGGCTGCATTTTGATCTATGAAAGCGGGCTGCATGTGCAGCCCCCGCTGTCGCGAAGGATCAGACGTCAGCTTGCCAACGCGGCAATTCCGGCCACTCCGGTGGCTGGTTGCCTTCCAAAATGCGGCGCAAGTCATGCCGATCCATGTGCGGGGCCAAGCCATGCAGCAGCTCCAGCGCGTATTCGCGCAGTACGCGGCCACGCGGCACCACCGCCCAGGTGATGCACTCGGGGAGCTCCAGCGGCGCGTCGATCACCCGCAGGTCATCGTCTTCACGCTCACCCACCGCCATTTCGGCCAGCAAGCCGGCGCCTAATCCGGTGCGCACGTAAGCCTTGATCAGATTGGCATCCCGCGCGGTCATCGCAATCTGGGGTTGCACGCCTACCGCCGCAAACGCGCGCTGCAAGGATGATTCCGGCAAGGTCGAAGATTCATACGAAATCAACGGATAGCGCGCCAATTCCAGCAAGGTGGGCACCCGCTTTCTGGTCGCCAACGGATGTGTTTTTTGCACCAGCAACACGCGCCGCCAGCGGAACAACGGCACCGCCACGCCGCTGGTTTGCGGGGTACTGCCGGCGGTGCTGATCAGGCCGAAATCGGCTTCGTCCAATTTTTCCAACACCTCGGCATCACCGGCAGCAAACAAGTCCACACTGACCTGTGGATAGCGGCGGGTGACATCGGCAATCACCTTCGGCAACACATAGCGCGCTTGCGTGTGGGTGGTGGCCAGCAACAGGCGGCCGCGAAATTCGCCGCGCTCGTTGGACGCATAGCTGCGGATATTGGCCGCCTCGGCGAGGATCTTGCGGGCGCTGTCGATGATCTTGATGCCCGCCGGCGCCACCCCTTCCAAGCTGCGGCCCTTGCGCAAGAACAATTGGAAACCCAACTCATCTTCCAGCTGCTTGAGCTGCTTGGACAGCCCCGGCTGGGTAGCGTGCACGCGCTCGGCCGCCTGGGTGATGTTGAAGTTGGAATCGGCGATGGCAACAAGGTAGCGAAGCTGGGTCAGGGTCATGGCACGGCGCTCATATATCGCTGCATTCGAATATAGCGATGGAGTATATCGGAGTCTGCAGGCATTCCCAGTCAATGCTTATGCCATAAATGCATAAGTAAAATCCAGCCCGCTATTTCCATGTCCCCGCCAACAGGCCTAGCGTGACAGGATGCAAACCACACCCCCGCCCCCCTTGTTTCCGCTGTTTCTCGACTTGCGCGGCCGCCGCGTGCTGGTGGTCGGTGGCGGTGCCGTGGCGGCCCGCAAAATCGGGGCCCTGCTGGAGGCGGGGGCCACAGTGCAGGTGGTGGCCAGCGCGCTGGAACCGGGGCTGGCGGCGCTGGCATCGCACCGGCACATCACCCACCTCGCCGCCACCTTCGCCCCCACGCAACTGGAGGGTGCATGGCTGGTGATTGCCGCCACCGACGATGCCGGCGTCAACCACGCCGTGGCCGATGCTGCGCAGGCACGGCAGGTGTGGGCCAATGTGGTGGACGACGCCGCGCTGGCCAGCGCACAACTGCCGGCGCGGGTGCAACGCGGGCCGTTGCAGATTGCCATTTCCAGCGGTGGCGCATCGCCCATGTTGGCGCGTCATCTGCGCGAGCAATTGGAACTTCAGTTCGATGATGCGGCAGGCGCACTGGCGCAGTTGCTCAGCCAATTGCGCGGCCGCATTCGCAACCGCCTGCCCGACCTGTCCGCACGCCGCACCTTCTTCCGGCGGGTATTGACTGGCCCGGCGCAGGCGCTGCTGCGGCGCGGTCAAGCAGTGGCGGCGCAGCATGCGATCGAGGCCGAGTTGTACGCCGGCGCAAGGCATGTGCAAGGCAGTGTGGCGCTGGTGGGCGCCGGCCCCGGCGACCCCGGCCTGCTGACGCTGCGCGCACTGCGGGTGCTGAATGATGCCGATGTCATCCTGCACGACCGTCTGGTCAGTACCGAGGTGCTGGCACTGGCACGCCGCGATGCCGAGCGGATTGAAGTGGGCAAACACATCGGCGGCGATCACCATGCCACCCAGGCGCGCATCCATGCACTGATGATTGAACTGGCCAACGCCGGCAAGCGCGTGGTGCGCCTGAAAGGTGGCGACCCGTTCGTGTTCGGCCGTGGCGGCGAAGAACTGCAAGCCCTGCGTGCCGCAGGCATCGGCTATGAAGTGGTACCGGGCATCACCGCTGCGGTGGCTTGCGCAGCATATGCGGGCATCCCGCTGACCCATCGCGAGCATGCGCAATCGCTGCGCATCCTCACCGCGCAAGGCAAGTCCGGCGCGACCGAACACGACTGGGCCGCGCTGGCCAAACCGCAGCAAACCCTGGCGTTCTACATGGGCGTGACAGGCCTGTCTGCCCTGCGCGATCAATTGATCGCCCACGGCCGCGCAGCCAGCACGCCGTTTGCCTTGATCGAACACGGCAGCCGCCCACAGCAGCGCGTGGTGGCCGGCACGTTGGCCGAACTGCCCGAGCTTGCCCGGCTTCACGCCGTGCGGGCACCGGCACTGCTCATCATCGGCGAAGTGGCCGCATTGGCCACCCAGTTGCACTGGTTTGGCACGCCGCCACTGACTGCACACGATGCGCGATGTAGCGCACTACCTCTCGCCCACGCCGCCTGATCTTTCTTCCCGCATTCGTCATCACAAGGACACCGCCCACATGGCCCTGCACAACAGCATCACCGACACCATCGGCAATACCCCCATCATCAAGCTCAATCGGCTGGCACCGGCGCATGCCAGCGTCTATGTCAAAGTTGAAGCGTTCAACCCCGGCGGCTCGGTCAAGGACCGGCTGGCGCTGGGGATTATTTTGGATGCCGAACAACGCGGCCTGCTGAAACCCGGCGACACCATTGTGGAAGCCACCTCCGGCAACACCGGCATTGCACTGGCAATGGTGGCGGCGGCACGCGGCTACAAATTCGTGGCGGTGATGACCGAAACCTTCTCCATCGAGCGCCGCAAGGCGATGCGCGCCTACGGTGCCAAAGTCATCCTGACCCCCGCCGCCGCGCGCGGCACCGGCATGGTGGAAAAAGCCAAGGAACTTTCGGAAAAACACGGCTGGTTCTGGGCCAGTCAATTCACCAACCCGGCGAACCCGGCCTATCACCGCAGCACCACCGCCACCGAAATCCTGCGCGATTTCGCCGGCCAGCGGCTGGACTATTTCGTCAGTGGTTGGGGCAGTGGCGGCACCCTGACCGGCGTCGGCGAAGTGTTGAAAGTGGCGCGCCCGGATGTGCGCATCATCGGCACGGAACCTGCCGGCGCGGCACTGCTGAAAGGCGACGAATGGAAGCCGCACAAAATCCAGGGCTGGACGCCGGACTTCGTGCCCGCCGTACTCAACCGCAATGCGTATGACGAACTGCGCACCGTCAGCGACGACGACGCCTTCGCTACCGCACGCCGCTTGGCTGCCGAGGAAGGCATCTTCGTGGGCATCTCCGCCGGCGCCACTGCCGCCACCGCACTGCAACTTGCACAAACCGCACCGGCAGGCAGTGTGTTGCTGGCCATGCTGCCGGATACCGGCGAGCGTTATTTCTCCTCGCCGCTGTTTGCCGATATCAACGAAGGCAGCGACGACGCGTGGCTGGAAAGTTTGGGTTGAGTACGGCAAGTACCCTCTCCCGCTTGCGGGAGAGGGTGGTGCGTAGCGCCGGCAGCGGACCGGCCTCAACTCCGCCCGTACGCGTCCTCATAGCGAACAATATCGTCTTCGCCCAGATAGTCGCCGGACTGCACCTCGATCAATTCCAGCATGTCTTTGCCGGGATTTTCCAGGCGATGCTTGGCACCAATCGGGATATACGCCGATTGATTGGCGAACAGTTCAAACACATCGTTGTCCCGCGTCACACGCGCAGTACCACGCACCACCACCCAATGTTCGGCGCGGCGGGTATGCGACTGCAGGGATAGGCGCGCACCGGGTTTGACCTTGATGCGCTTGACCTGGAAACCATCGGCCATGTCGATGGAGTCGTAGCTGCCCCACGGCCGGTGGACTTCGCGATGCAGCACCGCTTGCGAACGCTGCTCGGCCTTGAGTTTGGCCACCA
>DAORUL010000013.1:18207-26274 GCA_035433165.1 Thermomonas sp.
ACTTCGCGATGCAGCACCGCTTGCGAACGCTGCTCGGCCTTGAGTTTGGCCACCACGTCCTTGACCTGTTGCACCTTGTCCTTGTGCGCCACCAACACGGCATCGTCGGTGTCCACCACCACCAGATCGTCCACCCCGACCAGCGCCACCAACCGCCGCGCATAGGCATAGCTGTTGCGACTGTCGATTGAAATCACATCGCCGTGGTGCGCATTGCCCTCGCCATCCTGGGTGCTGACATCCCACAGCGCCGACCACGAGCCCACATCATTCCATCCGATATCCACCGGCAACACACAGGCCGCATCGGTATGTTCCATCACCGCGTAGTCGATCGAATCAGACGGGCATTGTGCGAATTCCGTCTTGTCCAACCGAATGAAATCACCATCGTGCGCCGCGCTTGCAAACGCCGTGCGCACCGCGTCCACGATTTCCGGCCGAAAGCGTGCCAGCTCTTGCAGATAGCGCGAAGCGCGTAGCAAAAACATGCCGCTGTTCCAAAAATAACTGCCTGCATCCAGATACTGCTGCGCGGTGGCGGCATCGGGTTTTTCGACAAACCGCAGCACCTTGCGCACACCCTCACCATCTTCGGCCTGGATATAACCAAACCCGGTTTCCGGCGCATTGGGCACAATGCCGAACGTCACCAGCGCGCCTGCCTCCGCCGCCGGCAAGGCCTGCTGCACAGCCGCGCGAAACGCTGCGGCATCGCGCACCACATGATCGGATGGCAACACCAGCAACACCGGGTCCTCGCCCGCAGCCATCGCTTGCAGCGCCGCTGCGGCAATGGCCGGTGCGGTATTGCGGCCGATCGGTTCCAACACGATGGCAGGCGTGGGCGCGCCGATCTGACGCAATTGCTCGGCCACCAAAAAGCGGTGGTCTTCACCGGCCACCACAATCGGCGCGCCACTGGCAATTGCCTGCACGCGCTGCCAAGTGGCCTGCAACATGGTGTCGTTGCCCACCAGCGGCAAAAATTGTTTGGGATAGGCCTCCCGCGACAACGGCCACAGCCGCGTGCCGGAGCCGCCAGAAAGCAATACGGGTTGCAGTAGGGTCATGCCTGCCTCGCTGGAATCGATGCGGCAGTTTACCCTTTGCCCATGAGCACACCTGAAACCGCCCCGCGCGCCACCCTTCGCCTGCATTGGACACGCACGGCATTGGGGGATCCCCATGTGCAACTGCAACGCGCATCCACCGACGCCGGCTTTCGCAGCTATTGGCGCACCGAGGGCGTCACGCCGTCACGGGTGGTGATGGATTCCCCGCCCGACAAAGAAGATGTGCGGCCGTGGTTGCGCGTGCGCGACCTGCTGGAAGCCGGTGGCGTGCGCGTGCCGCAGGTGTTGGCACGCGATGGGGCGCAAGGGTTTTTATTGCTGGAAGACTTGGGCGGGCCCACCGTGGCGCAAGTCATCACCGAGGCCAGCGCCGATGCGTTGATCGATGCCGCCATCACCCAATTGATGCGCCTGCAATCGCTTGCACTGCCTTCTGATTTCCCGGTATTTGGCGAAGCGCTATTGCAGCGCGATGCGGGTTTGTTTGAAGAATGGTTTATCGGAAAACATTTGGGCATTCGCTTGGATTGCGCCGATAGCGAACGCCTTGAACTGGCGCAGCGTCGGCTGATGGATAACGCGCTGGCGCAGGCCCACGTGCCCACCCATCGCGATTACATGCTGCGCAATTTGATGCCGGCAGCCGCCGGCCCGGCGGTGCTGGATTTTCAGGACATGGTGCACGGCCCGATTGCCTATGACCCGGTCAGTTTGCTGCGTGATGCATTTTTAAGCTGGCCCGAACCCCGCGTGCAAGGCTGGTTGCAGCACTATCACGCACGCGCCATGCAAGCAGGTTTGCCGGTGCCGGGGTTGGCCAAATTTATGCGTGATGCCGACTGGTGCGGCGTGCAGCGGCATCTGAAAATCCTCGGCATTTTTGCGCGCTTGCAACATCGTGATGGCAAACCGCGCTATCTGGCCGATGCGCCGCGCTTTTTCACTTATCTGGATGCTGTCGTGCCCAAATACCGCGCACTCGACCCGCTACAAGAACTATTGGAGCGCACGCTTAAACCGGCATTCGCCAAGGTGTGCGCATGAAGGCGCTGATCTTTGCGGCAGGCTTGGGCGAGCGCATGCGCCCACTCACCGATCACACGCCAAAACCATTGCTGAAGGTCGGTGGCAAACCACTCATCGTCTGGCATCTGGAAAAACTGGCGGCGCTGGGTATCGGTGATGTGGTCATCAATACTTCGTGGCTGGCCGCGCAATTTCCCACCACGCTGGGCGATGGTGGGCAGTGGGGGCTACGCATCACGTATTCGTTCGAAGGCGATACGCCGCTGGAAACCGGCGGCGGCATCTGGCATGCGCTGCCTGCACTGGGCGATGCGCCATTCCTCGCAATCAATGGCGATATCTGGTGCGATGTCGATTTTTCCACCCTGCCGCGTGAACCGACGGGGCAAGCGCATCTGGTCTTGGTGGACAACCCCGAACACAACCCGCGGGGCGACTTTGCACTCAGCGCAACCGGCGTGGTGCACTCCGATGGCGCAGAAAAACTCACCTTCGCCGGCATTGGCATGTATCGCCCAAGCCTGTTCGAAGATTGGCGCCGCGTGATCGGGGATGCCAGCGGCGCACACGCCACGCCACCGCGCTTCAAACTGGCCCCACTGCTGCGCGCCGCCATGGCCCGCGCAGCCGTTACTGGCGCACACCATCACGGGCGTTGGACCGATGTGGGCACGCCGGAGCGACTGTCAATGCTCGATGCCGACCTGTCGTAGGAAATCCGTGGGAGCGCGCCCTGCGCGCGACAAGCACCCCCAGGCGCGTGCAGGGCGCGCCCGGGTGTCAGCCCCATGGGCGCTTCTACAGCAGACGGGGTTCCAGCACCTGCCGCAAAAACGGCACGGTCAAGCGCCGCTGCGCGGCCAGCGAGGCGCGGTCGAGTTGTTCGAAGATGGAGGTCAGGCTGCCAAGATCGCGGCTGGCCCTGCGCAGCAGCCACTCCAGCGCGGCATCGTCGAAATCCAAGCCGCGGGCGGCGGCACGCTGACGCAGTAATTCGGTGCGCCCGGCATCGTCCAATTGTGGCAAGGCCCAGCACGAGCATTGGGCAAACCGCGAGCGCAAATCCGGCAATACCAGCGGCATCGCATTGGGGGGCGAGGCAGCCGCATACAGCAACGCATAACCGGCATCGCGCATGCGATTGTGAAGATGAAACAACGCGACTTCATCCTCGCGTACACCGGCGATGGCATCCACATCATCCACTGCCACCAGTGCCGCGTTGTCCAGCCCCTCGCAGGCGGCCGCCAACCTTCCACGCAAGTGCTTCAAGCCCAAATAGGCCGGCATATGCCCCAACGCACCGGCAGCAGCACAAGCGGCCACCAGCAAATGCGTTTTGCCGGATCCCGTCTCCCCATGCAGAAATATTGCATCGCCTTGCTGGCCTTCGGCCAACGCCCGCAAGTGCTCCTGCAAGCCCATGGGTGCCTGCAAATAGGTGTCGAAGCGCTGTTCGGGTGGATAACGCAGCGCCAGCGGCAACTGCGGCACGGAATGGTTCATTTCAAACTTCGGAGGCGTCGTGATTACTTTCGATGGTTGCTTCCGACAATCCAGCATCCAGCGAGATCACGGGGGTGTCACCGGCATACAGCCGGCTTTGCCGATAACGCTCTTGTGTGTAGCGCAGCAGCACATTGACTACCGCCGCTACCGGCAACGCCAGCAACATGCCGAGGAAACCGAACAAGGTGCCACCGGCCATCACCGCGAAGATCACCGCCATCGGGTGCAGACCAATGCGATCGCCCACCAGCATGGGGGTCAGGACAAAACTCTCTACCAACTGGCCAACGGCAAACACCACACCCACCCCGGCCAGATGCTGCCAGTCCCCAAACTGCACCAACGCTGCAATACCGCCAAACAGCACGATAAACGCCGGCCCCAGATACGGCACAAAGGTCAGCAGGCCGGCAATCAGCCCAATCAGGATGCCCAAGTCCAGGCCCACCAGCCACAAGCCCAGCGCGTACAGCAAGCCCAGGATCAGCATTACCAGCATCTGCCCGCGCAGGAATCCACCCAGGACTTCGTTGGATTCCAGTGCCAGCCGGCGCACGGTATCGAAATGATCACGCGGCACCAGCAAGCCGATCCGGCCCACGATCAAGTCCCAATCGCGCAGGAAGAAAAAGCTCAACACCGGCAACAGGACGATATTGGCCAGCCAGCCGAGCAAGGCAAATCCGGAACGGGAGACATACCCCAGTACCGCGCTTGCCGCACCACCGGCGCTCTGCCAATGCTCGCGAATCAGCACGAACAGACGCTCCGGATCCAGCCATGACAGGATTTGCAGGCCGGTACGATGCTCCACCCAAGGCAACGCCGTCCCCACAAACCAATCGCGATAGCCTGGCAGTGAATTGACCAAGATCATGACCTGATCTTCCAGCACTGGGATCAACAGCACCGCCACCACCAGCAGTACCACGGCCATTGCCCCGAAGACCAGAATCACCGCGGTATTGCGGCTGATCCGTCGCGCTTCCAGCCGATCCACCATCGGATCACCCAGCCAGCCCAGGATCGCTGCAATCACGAATGGACTAAGAATCGGGGCCAGCAGCCACACCACCCACAACAGCCCTAGCGCCAGCGCCGACCACTGCACCCGCCGATAGAAGGTGGCGATCGTGGCCAAATCTTCATCGCGATGCATGCTTAACCCCCTGCCATCTGGTAGATGCTGATGGCTGATGCACTGCTATCGGCATCGCCTGTTGGCACCACGCTCAGCACGCTGCCACGTGCGACATATTTGCTGAAATTGGCAACCCCGGTGGTCAGCTCCAGATCCAGCTCCAATCTGTCGGGGCTGGCGCTTACCGGCATCACCCGCCGGACAATGGACACGCTATCCAGATAGCCGGCGAGGCGCAGGTAGTCATCCGTCCCATGAATACCCAGCACCTGCACCCGATACAACCCCGGAGTGCCACTACTGCCCGCACGCGCATAGCGCTTGAACAAGGCATCTGCCGCACCGTCGGCCCCCCCGGCCATCGCCCGACGCGCATCCGCATTGCTCGATTGCCAACTGCCCAGCACCTTGCCGTTGTCCACGAATGTCCAGTCCGCCACCCAGCCCGAACCGCTCCGGCGCAGCTTGCCAATCAGCTGCATCGGCGGGCTGTAGCGTTTGGACAACGCGGTCACGGCAGCGGTGTCGCCGCGCCAGATCGCACCGATGGCGGCTTGCTCGGCAGCGTTGCCTGCCGGCAGGCCCAAAGCATAGCCACGCAGCTTGGCCTGATCCAATGCCGAGCGCGCCGCGTTGGCCTGCCCCAAACCCACCAACCGCGGCCCGCTGCCATCGTCAATTCCCAGCCACAACACCGGCTTGGGATGCGGCAAGGGCCAGCTAGGCAGGCCCAGCATCGCAACCAGATCATCCACGTCCGCTGGCTTGAAGCGCACCACCAGGGTGGTCTGGAAGCTGGGAGCACCGGTCGTCGACACGCCCTCGTCCTGGCGATAGTCATAGCCATCCACATAATTCCTGGCTTTGGCCAATTCTTCACGCACACCGCCGCGCGCTGCCGCGCCGCGATCACCCGTGACATTGCCCAGTACCTGCGCCAAGGCGCGCGCAAACGCCTTGTCGCGCTCGCCATCGGTCTGGTTGCGCACCGGCACCTCGGCCTCATAAGCCCCTTGTGCAACCGCGCGATCGCCCTCAACCCGTTGTGCCAGGGCATTTCCCGCCAGCAACAGCAGGCCTGCCAACCACAGGCCCATCCACTGACCCAGCCATCCGCGTGCCATCCCTCGCTGCCTTGCTTGCATCGGTATTCCTCGCCGGCAAATCCGGCCTGTAACCGGGAATGGTGCCGCAGGCGGGCGAACACGTCCATGTCTAAGCCGCATGACTGTTAAAATTGCCGACTCCCGCGCCTGCTCGAGTTTGCCGTGACCACCCAATCCACCGCTTCCCCCGGCCTGACCTACCGCGACGCCGGCGTCGACATCGACGCCGGCAACGAGGTCGTGGAACGCATCAAGCCGCTGGTCCGTCGCACCATGCGCCCCGAGGTACTGGGCGGCGTGGGCCTGTTCGGCGGCCTGTTCGACCTCGCTGGCCGCTACCGGGAACCGGTGCTGGTGTCCGGCACCGACGGCGTGGGCACCAAGCTGATCCTCGCCAAGCAGCTGGGCCGCCACGACACCATCGGCCAGGACCTGGTGGCGATGTGCGTGAACGACGTGCTGGTGCAGGGCGCCGAGCCGCTGTTCTTCCTCGACTACTTCGCCACCGGCAAGCTGGACGTCGAGACCACGGTGAACGTGGTCGCCGGTATTGCCAGGGGCTGCGAACTCGCAGGTTGCGCATTGATCGGCGGCGAGACCGCGGAGATGCCGGACATGTACCCGCCGGGCGAATACGACCTCGCCGGCTTCACCGTCGGCGCCGTGGAAAAGTCGAAGCTGGTCGATTCCAGCAGGCTGCGCGCGGGCGACGTGCTGGTCGGCATCGCCTCCAGCGGCCCGCATTCCAATGGCTATTCGCTGGTTCGCAAGATCCTGCAACGCGCCGGCGTCACGCCCGATAACGGCGGGCTCGACCTCGACCTCGGCGGCGTGACGCTGGCCGACGCGCTGATGGAACCGACCCGCATCTACGTCAAGCCGGTGCTGGAGCTGCTGGCGAAGCACGACATCCACGCGATGGCCCACGTCACCGGCGGTGCGCTGGTGGAAAAAATCATCCGCGTGGTGCCCGCGCCGCTGGGCTTGGATATCGACACCTCGGCCTGGCCGCAACCTCCGGTATTCGACTGGCTGCAACGCGAAGGCAACGTGGCGCGTGAAGAAATGTGGCGCACCTTCAACTGCGGCGTGGGCTATGTACTGATGGCCGATCCCGGCGCGGTGTCTGCCATTTCGGTGGATCTGGATCGGCTGGGTCTGGCGCATTGGCAGATGGGGCAAGTGACGCCGGCGCGTGATGGTGAACGCTTGCGCATCGTGTGATGGCCAGCCGCCTTGCCATTCTGGCGTCGGGTCGCGGCAGCAACCTGCAAGCCATTCTCGACGCCATTGCCAAGGGCACGCTGGAAGCAGAGATCGCCGGCGTGTTTTCCGACAAACCCGATGCACCGGCCTTGCTGCGCGTACCGGAAGCACTGCGTTGGTCGCGCACACCAAAATCCTGCGGCGGCCGCGAGGCCTTCGATGCCGTACTGGCCGATGCCGTCGCGGCATCCCATCCCGATTGGGTGGTCTGCGTGGGCTACATGCGCATCCTCGGTGAAGCGTTCATTCGGCGCTTCCACGGCCGTATCCTCAATATCCACCCTTCCCTGCTGCCCAAATACAAAGGCCTGCACACCCACCAACGCGCACTGCAGGCGGGCGATGGCGAACACGGTGCCAGCGTGCATTTTGTGACAGCAGAATTGGACGGTGGCGCGGTGATCGCGCAGGCACGCATTTCCGTGCACGCGGATGACACCGCCGCAGACTTGGCCACACGCGTGCTGGCCTGCGAACATCCGCTGTTGTTGCAGGTACTTCAACTGGCCGTTGCCGATCGCATTGCCGCGCGCGATGGCCGCGCCTGGCTGGATGGTCAGCCCTTGTTTACACCACTGCCGTTACAGTGCCCCCATTCCTGATGGCCGGTGCCATCGTTCGTGAGACCAGTCCATGCACATCTTGCGTACCGCATTTGCACTCTCAATGCTGCTTGCCGCCGCTCCGGTATTTGCGGTCAAGCCGTTTGTGGCCGACTACAACGCGAACTGGAAAGGCGTCTCTGCCAAAGCGCAAATCAGTCTGAGCCAAGCCAGCGGCAATCGTTGGAACTACGAATTGAGTATCAACAACAGCTTGGGCAGCAGCAGCCAGATCACCGTGTTCGACGAGCAGGGCGACACGCTGCGGCCGCTGTCTGGCGTGGACAGCACCCAACTGCTGTTCAAGAAAATGCAGAAAAATGCAACGTATGACTGGACGC
>DAORUL010000014.1:0-1978 GCA_035433165.1 Thermomonas sp.
TTTCCGGCTGCTTGTCCAAGTGGCCATACAGCAGCACGCAGTCATCGTTGCGGCCACCATTGGCGGCGGGAATATCGATGAAAATCAGCGGCGTGCGGCCTTCCAGCCGCACCGCCTCGACCTGCATCCCGGGGATCGCCTGCGCCTTCGCCCAGTCGACCATCAGCTCGACCGCGCGGTCCATGTGGCCGTGCTCCACCCAGTCGGCGTCGAACATCGGCGATTTGTTGGGGATGCGGATGTACTCCACCAGCCGCGGAACGATCTCGGCATCCCATTTGGCAGCCACGAACTCACGGATCCGGGTGGCGTTGATGTGGCTGGTGTGCATGGCGTCCCTGTGCGGTGTTGTGGCGATGCGGCAATTGTAACGCCCGCCTTCGCATTCCCCATCACCGGGAGGGACGGCAGGTGTTCAGTCAGATTTTTCCTACCCAAGGTCGGGGCATCTTCCGATGGTGATTCGGCACAATTCCGATAGCCTTCTGACCGTTGGCCAGACACGCTATGCCCATCCCCACGCCACGCTTGTTCGGGTGGACTTTGGCATAAAGAGTTGAGTGATCGATGATGAAGCTGTTGATGAAATCCTGGGTGCTGCTACTGCTGCTTTGCGCAGGGCTGGCGCTGTCGGCTGAACGGGTGAATATCAATACCGCCGATGTGGCGACGCTTGATCGCGTGTTGGTCAATGTTGGCCCGGTCAAGGCGCAGGCGATTGTGGATTACCGCACCGCCAATGGTGCGTTCCGCAGCCCGGAGCAATTGGCGATGGTCAAGGGCATTGGCCTGAAGACGGTGGAGGCCAATCGGGATCGCATCATGGTCAGCAATGCGCGGCCAGTGGTGCAACCGGTTGGGCAAACCGATGGCAAGGCAAACTTGCAACAATTGGCGCACCGATGAGCCCGAAGCGTTCCGAATTTACCGAGGTGGCGAGTGTGCATGACAGGTTGGATGCAACGCTGATGTCCAGCGTCTTGCGGGCGCAGGACTACCGCAGGATGCAGTGGAAAAATGCGGTCGGTTGGACATCGGAGGTGCTGCGGGTACCCGATCACGAGGACTGGGATTGGCGGCTGTCGATTGCGGATATCGAGGCCGATGCCCCGTTTTCGACGTTCCCGGGCGTGGAGCGTTGGTTGGTGTTGCTGTCTGGTAATGGGCTGCGCCTGAAGTTTGACGATGGCCGCACTCACACCCTGTTGCCGCCGCATGGCGAAGCGCAATTTCCAGGAGAGCAGCCATTGACCGGGGAGTTGCTTGAAGGGCCCAGTCGCGATTTCAACCTGATGTGGAAGCGCGCTTGCGTCACCGCACAAACCTGGCGGCGGCCCTTGGTGGGGCCGATGGTGTTATTTGTCGATCGCAGCGAAACCTGGGTGATTTACCTGTTGGCGGGGCAGGCTGAATTTGCCGAGGAGTGCGGCTTGCCCCGTATGCAGCAAGGTGACACCGCAATTTTGCAAGGTAGCGACCAGCGCACACGTTATGCGCTGGAGGGTGGCGGCGAGGTGCTGATGATCCGCCTCCAGCAATTGGGTGACAGTCGCCCGAAGCAACAAATTCAAAGTTAAAGGCGACGGTACAAGGAACCACCGTCGCTGCGGCACATGGATGTGCCGCACCCATTCTGGTCAGTCAGTGACAAGCAGCAGCGACCTGTGGCCTGCTGCTGCACAAGGACGTGCCGCGCCCTGGCTTGCTGTGCCTGCTTGTTGTGCCGGCTAGGGTGCAATCTTGCGCTTCAGCGCCAGTGCCACTGCCGGGGGCAGGCGTGGCATGGCGCGCAGCATCCACGGCAACAGGCGACGTTTGGCGCCGGAGAGTGATTCCGGCACCATCGCTTCGATCAAATGGGGACCGGGTTTGTGCAGGGCATGGCTCAATGCCTTGCTGAAGCCTGCAGCGGTATCGGTGCGGACCGCCTGCACGCCCATCCCCTGCGCCAGCTGTTGAAAATCCAGCACCGGGCCAT
>DAORUL010000014.1:2078-5582 GCA_035433165.1 Thermomonas sp.
ACCGCCTGCACGCCCATCCCCTGCGCCAGCTGTTGAAAATCCAGCACCGGGCCATGCAAATCCAGCTGCGCACGTGCCTTGGTTCCGGCTTGGCCGGCACCCACACGGTCCAATTCCACGTTGAGCACCGAATAGCTGGCATTGTTGAAGATGATCGCAGTGACGTTGAGTTGTTCACGCGCCAGTGTCCACAGCGCTTGAATGGTGTACATCGCGCTGCCGTCGCCGATCAATGCAATCACCGGGCGATCCGGGCAGGCAATGGCTGCGCCCACCGCATTGGGGAGTCCTTGGCCAATCGCACCGCCAGTGAGCGTGATGAGGTCGTGACGCGGCGCGCCTTGGGTCATGGCACCCAGCATCAGGCCGGAGGTGATGGCCTCGTCAATGACGATGGCATTGTCGGGGAGCAGTGCGCCCACCGCTTTGCAGACTTTGGCGGCCGTCAGCTTTCCACGTGGTGTTGTGGGGCGCTGCGGGGCTTGCAGCGGTACCGGCGTATTGCCCGCGCCCAGCGCGGCGACCAACTTGGCCAAACTGGCGGTGGCGTCTTGGACTGGGGTGGCCAGGGTATGCACGCGGCAACCTTCCGGCACCAATTCGCTTTTCTTGCCGGGATAGGCAAAAAACGACACTGGCGATTTGGCATCGACCAGGATCAGGTGTTGCGTGCCGCCCAGTTGCACACTGGCCAATTCGGCCAGATAGGCGATGCGTTCGATGGTGGGCAGCCCTGCGCCGCGAGGCAGGCGCGTCGGAAAAACCTCGCAAAACAGCTTGACTCCGCTGTGCGCAGCGATGCGTGCCGCATCCAGCAAGGGGGGCTCCAGCAGGGCTTGTCCGCCCAGCAGGAATGCGCAGGGCTCGCCACTGCGAATGGCATCGGCAATCGCGGCAATGCACGCATCGTCGGCCACCGGTGGGGCAGGTGCAGCCAGCGGCGGGCAGGGCGTGGCGCCTTCGCCCCACGACACGTCAGCGGGCAGGATCAAGGTAGCCACTTGGCCGGGCAAGCCGCGTGCACAGGCGATGGCGTCGGCGGCGTCGCTGCACAGACTGGCTGTGCTGTGTGCGGTGCGCACAAAACCGGGCGAGACATTGCGCGCCACGGTTTCGATATCCGATTGCAACTGCGCATCCAGCGGCACGTGGTAGGTCGCGTGATCACCAATGATATTGACCACCGGCACCTTGCCCTTGCGTGCGTTGTGCAGGTTGGCCAGCCCATTGCCCAGCCCGCAGCCCAAATGCAGCAAGGTGGCGGCGGGTGTGCCGGCCATCCGTGCGTAGCCGTCGGCGGCACCGGTGGCCACACCTTCAAACAGGGTCAGCACGGCGCGCATCCGGGGCTCTGAGTCCAAGGCGGCGACAAAGTGCATTTCGCTGGTGCCGGGGTTGGAGAAACACACGGTGATGCCGGCATCGGCCAGCGTTTTCATCAATGCTTGCGCGCCGTTCATGCGTAATTTTTCACAGCCCGGTGGTGATGGAACGTGCCGCAGCGCGTGCGGTAAGAATGCAGCTAGGCAGGAACGTGCCTTCCAGTGAACGCTTGCCACAGGCACCACCACCGCCGAAACCGGCGGCCTCGCCGACGCAATACAGGCCGGCAATGGTCTGTCCATTGGCATCGAGCGCTCGGCTTTGCAGATTGGTGCGCAGCCCACCCAAGCTCTTGCGTGTGATCAATTGCATGCGGATGGCGATGAAGGGCCCAGCCCCCGGCTTTTGTAACGGGGCGGGTTTGCAGGTGCGCAGCCGGTCCGAGCCCCATTGACGGGCATGCAAGATGCGGCGGATCTGGTCGTCGTTTTGCCCATGATTGCCGTTGCTGAAATTGGCATCGAAGGCATCTGCGCTGGCCTGCAAGGCTTGCGGGTCGATGTCCTCGGTGCCCGTGAGTGCATTCATTTGAGCAGCAAGCCCGGACAGGCTTGGGTCGGTCAAAAAATCCGGGCTGTCCTGTTGCATCTGGCGCAACAGACGCGCGTTGCCAAACAGTGTTTCCGAAAGCAGCGGCAACCACTTCTGATCACGGATATTCGGGTTGTGTTCGGCCCCTGAAATGGCAAATTCCTTCAGCGCGATGCGCCGATTGAGCAGATGCCACGTCCACGGGCGTTCTTGTTGTGCCACTTGCTGACAGAGCCAATGGGTATCGAACCCCGTGATCAATGGCTGCGGGCCGATGCGTTCGCCACGATGATTGAGCCACAGTGCCGATTTGCACGGAATGGTGGATAAGCCGTGGCCATCGAAATGCGGCTGCGGGTGTGCAATGCCGGCGGCGTAGTTCCACATTTCACCGGCATGGGTGATTTGCGCCCCCAGTCCGGCCGCCAGATGGTGCAGGCTGCCATCGGAATACGGGTGCGCGCCATTGAGCATGGTCATTGGCTGCGGACGGTCGCGTGGCCAGTGTTTGCGGACCTCACTCAGGCTGCCGTTGATGCCGCCCATCGCAAGTACCACGGCGTCGGCTTCAATTCCAAACTGCACACGGTTGGCTTCATCGAATACTTGTGCACCGGTCACGCCGCCGCCGCCGTAGTCCAGGCCGATGGCGCGATGGCGATGCAGCAAGGTGAGCTTGGCGCCTGTGTCCACTGCATGCAGTGCTGCAATCAAGCGCCGTACCAGTGTGGTCGAGCCTCCCCACAGCAGGTGGTAACGCGGCACGCTATTGCCTTCGCCGTACAAGCCGCGCTCCACCCAATTCACCGCCGGAAGAAAGCTGATGCCGAATTGTTGCAACCAGTCGTACACCTGCGGCCGCGACTGCTCGACATAGTGGCGCGCCCATTGAATCGGCAGCGGATCATTGAGATCCAGCTCGCCAAAGCGCAGCCAGTCACGCAGTGCGATCTCGGGAGTGTCGATGATGTGTTTGCGTGCCTGTAGCGGGGTGCCCACCAAGGCCATCCCTCCAAACGCCCACAGCGCCAGCCCGCCAAAGCGTTCGGGCGTGTCGCGATCGACCAGGATCACGTCGCGACCGCCGCGCAGGCATTCCAGTGCGGTCACGATCCCAGCCAGCCCGCCGCCGATCACCAGCACATCCGATTGCAGTGTCGTCATGCCCCTCGCTCCTGGATCATTGCCTTCTGGAACCTTGCCCCGTGTGCCTTTGCATCATGGCCCGGGCCATGCCGCAAGAATAGCGAATGCGGTAAATATTTCCGACCGGCCACGCAATCAGCGCTGCAAGCCAGCCAAAAACGGCACAAGTTCGACACCTTGATCTGCAATGAAAAGAGAGCTGGCGGTCTGTTCTGCCAAGTCCTGCGTTGGCAATATCGCCATTGCCAGCGCGCCGCGGCACGCCACGATTTTGCCTAACGGGTGCTGTTGTGAATCGCAGATGTCTTCGCCTGCAACCTGCGTGCGCCGCGTATGCAGCAAGCCGGCAGTGCGTTTGGTTTGACCAAGGAAATGCGTGCGTGCAACGATTTCCTGGCCTGGGTAGCAGCCTTTTTTCACACTGAACGCGGCCAGCCGATCCAG
>DAORUL010000014.1:5682-7673 GCA_035433165.1 Thermomonas sp.
TCCTCGGCGGGCACGTCGGGGAGCAGCAGCCACAGGGTTTCAGGGTTCAATCGAATGAGTGCGAACAGCGCAATCACGCGACCTTTGGCATTCAGCCAGCCGTTCCATTGCCACTGGCCATCGCCCAGCAAAGTCACGTCATTCATGCATTGTGCCTGTGCAAATGCGATTGAATCGCGCCCGCAAAGTGCGAGTACGCTGTGGTCGGACAGGTGGAATTCGTTCGCTGGTGCGGCTTTCGGCTTGTCGTGCATCGTCGGCGGGGCGTAAACTTGGGATATTGTGAATGCGTCGATCATAGGCCACTTAGCCCAAAACCCCGAGTCTGGAACGGCTTCGGCACCCGCCAAGGGGTCCGATACTGTGCCGGTTCCGCCGCCGCCAGCCGCCGTTGAGCACGGTGGACGCGAAGGCCCGGAACCCACCCGTTTCGGGGATTGGGAAAAGAATGGCCGCTGTATCGACTTCTGATTTCGTCCACGCGGCCTAGCCGCCTAACCGGAGAGCCCCCACATGGCGACCCGCGAGCGTCCGTTGTCACCCCATTTGCAGGTGTATCGCAAACAGGTGCAAATGATGACTTCGATCACCCACCGCATCACCGGCGTCGCGCTGGCTGTGGGTATCCTTGGTTTGGTTTGGGGGTTGCTGGCGCTGGCCGCAGGCCCGGAACGCTGGGCAGGCTTCACCGCCTGTGCCGGCTCACCGCCGGGTTTGCTGGTGCTGTTCGGCTTTAGCTGGGCACTGGCTTACCACTTCATCAATGGTGTTCGCCATTTGGTGCAGGATGCCGGAAATGGATTTGCCATTCCCGATTTCATTCGCAGCAGCTGGATTTCCATCGTCGGCAGCATCGTGCTGGTGGTGTTGGCATGGGCTTTCGTGCTGATGCGCTGGGGGCAAGTATGAGCAGCAACAGCAATGATCTGCGCACGCCATTGAAACGTGCACGCGGTTTGGGGTCGGCCAAAGACGGCACCGGGCATTTCATCTGGCAGCGAGTCACCGCAATCGCGGTGGCGTTGTCGGGTATTTGGCTGCTGGGTGTGCTGTTGTCGCTGCGTACCGCAAGTTATCCGTATATCCGGGATTTGGTGGTGGACCCCATCAATGCCACTGTGCTGATCGTGTTTTTGCTCGGCGCCTTCTGGCATGCGCGGTTGGGCTTGCAAGTGGTGATCGAAGACTATGTGCATACGCCGCTGACGGCCGGGATTGCCCATTTCGCCAATATTTTCGTCTGCGCACTGGCCTCGATTGCCGGCGTGCTTGCGGTGCTGCGCATCGCGCTTGGGAGCTGATTCGCAATGTCTGCCTACAAGATCCAAGAACACACATTCGACATGATCGTGGTCGGCGCCGGTGGTGCCGGCCTGCGTGCGACATTCGGCCTCGCCGCCAAGGGCCTGCAGACCGCCTGCATCACCAAGGTGTTTCCTACCCGCTCGCATACGGTTGCAGCACAGGGCGGCATCGCTGCGGCGCTGGCCAACATGGGTGAGGACGACTGGCGCTATCACTTCTATGACACCGTCAAAGGCGGTGACTGGCTGGGCGACCAGGACGCGATTGAATACATGTGCCGTGAAGCCATCCCGGCGGTGATCGAGCTGGAGCATTACGGCGTCCCGTTCTCGCGCACCGACGATGGCAAGATCTACCAGCGCCCGTTCGGTGGCATGACCACCAAATACGGCGAAGGCCCGTCGGCGCAGCGCACCTGTGCTGCCGCAGACCGTACCGGCCACGCCATGCTGCACACGCTTTATCAGCAAGCACTGGCGCACGATGCGCGGTTCATGATCGAGTACTTTGCGCTTGACTTGATCATGGATGAGGACGGTGCTTGTCGCGGTGTGTTGGCCCTCGACATGGCCGAAGGCACCCTGCATCTCTTCCGTGCGCAGGGTGTGGTGCTGGCCACCGGTGGTTATGGCCGCGCCTATTTCAGCGCCACCTCGGCACATACCTGCACCGGTGACGGTGGCGGC
>DAORUL010000014.1:7773-23729 GCA_035433165.1 Thermomonas sp.
GTGGTGCGCAAACTTGGCGACAACAACGATGCCGTGGTGCCGGGTTTGTACGCGATTGGTGAAGCCGCGTGCGTGTCGGTGCATGGTGGTAATCGTCTGGGCTCCAACTCGCTGCTGGACTTGGTGGTGTTTGGCCGCGCAGTGGCCAACCGCTGCGCCGAGACCATCAAGCCGGGTGCGGCGCACAAGCCACTGGCAAGCGACGCCTGCGACAAGGCGCTGGGGCTGCTGGATAAACTGCGTCACGCCAATGGCGGCACCCCGACTGCGGTCATTCGCGACAATATGCAGCGCACCATGCAAAGCGATGCTGCCGTGTTCCGCACCAGCCAGACCTTGAAAGAAGGCTGCCAAAAGATGGCGCGGGTGTTTGACTCGTTCCAGGACGTGAAGGTGACCGACCGTTCCTTGGTGTGGAACTCGGATCTGATCGAAACCTACGAATTGAACAACTTGCTGATCAACGCGGTGGCGACCATCAATTCGGCCGAACAGCGCAAGGAAAGTCGTGGTGCGCATGCGCACGAGGACTTCCCTGATCGCGATGACGCCAACTGGCAAAAGCACACCTTGGTCAGCGTGGACGAGAAGGGCGGTTGCAGTTTCGACTTCCGCCCGGTGCACATGTACACCTTGACCGGCGATGTGGCGGTTGTGCCGCCCAAGCCGCGCGTTTACTGATCGGGAGCGATTAAGACCATGGCTGAATTTACTCTCCCGAAGAATTCCAAGATCACCAAGGGCAAGCACTTTGCGGCGAAAGACGCAAAGAAAACGCGCACCTTCAAAATCTATCGTTGGGGCCCGGACGACGATCAAAACCCGCGTACCGACACCTACGAGGTGGATTTGGACAAGTGCGGGCCGATGGTGCTGGATGCGCTGATCAAGATCAAAAACGAAATTGATCCCAGCCTGACCTTCCGTCGCAGCTGCCGCGAAGGCATTTGCGGGTCGTGCGCGATGAATATCGACGGCACCAACACGCTGGCCTGCATCTGCGCCATCGAGAGCTGCAAGGGCAAGGGCGAGGTGCCGATCTATCCGCTGCCACATATGCCGGTGGTCAAGGATCTGGTGCCCGATCTGACGCATTTCTATGCGCAGCACGCCAGCATTCGTCCGTGGCTGCGTACCCAAACCCCCGCACCGTCGGGTCGCGAGCGCTTGCAATCGCCTGCCGATCGCAAGCAGTTGGACGGACTGTACGAATGCATCCTGTGCGCCTGCTGCAGCACCTCGTGCCCCAGCTACTGGTGGAATGGCGACCGCTATCTGGGCCCGGCGATCCTGTTGCAAGCGTATCGCTGGATCGTGGACAGCCGCGATGAAGACACCGGCGCGCGCTTGGACGAGTTGGAAGACCCGTTCAAGCTGTACCGCTGTCACACCATCATGAATTGCGCCCGTACCTGCCCGAAGGGCTTGAACCCGGCCAAAGCCATCGCTGAGATCAAGAAGCTGATGGTGGCGCGCAAGGTGTGATGCACGATGACGTCGAGCTGAAAAAACTGCGCTGGCGTTGCCGGCGCGGGATGCGTGAGCTTGATCAGCTGTTGGACAGGTGGTTGGAGCGGCAATGGCGGCAAAGTCCGACCGCCGAGCGCACCGTTTTCCTGCGGCTTTTGGACACCGAAGACGACACACTCTGGCGCTGGTTCTTGGGGCATGAGGTGTCCTCGGATGTCGAAATCGCAGCGCTTGTCGAGAAGATCCGCAGCATTCCAGTGTGATTGGCGACCCTCCCGGTTGCTGGCCGGGGGCCTGTTGGCGCTTGTGCTACTGGCACCGTTGGCGGTGCTCGCCAGTGATCTATCGGGCTGGCAGGCGTGGCCGCTGGCACTGTTTGCGGGGGGCTGGGGCTTGCTGGATGCCAGGCGCTATTGGCAGCGGCGCGTTCGCAGGGTGTGCATTCCCGGCGGCAACGCGATGGCTGTTTGCGAGGATGAACCGCTGTTGGGCTTGCAACTTCACGTGCGTGGTCCGCTGGTGTTCTTGCAGTGGCGGAATCGTGGCGGCCGCACACGGCGGCTGGTTTGGGCCCCGGACACGCTGTCCGATTCGCAACGACGTGAACTGCGGCTGGCCATCCAGCAACGTGCGGCTGCCACAATGCCGGTATCGGTGGCAGGATAGCGCGTCGCATTCAAGGCTGAGTAATGTTCAAACCCGTCCCCGTTGCCATCGGCCTGCGCTATCTGCGTGCCAAACGCCGCAATGGTTTTATCTCGTTTATTTCATTGGCCTCGATCCTTGGCATCGCACTGGGGGTCACGGCCTTGATCACCACACTCGCGGTGATGAGCGGGTTTCAGAAAGAAATCCGTGATCGCATGCTGGGCATGGCGGCACACGCCACCGTGAGTGGCTACGGTGAGCCGCTGCAGGACTGGCAGCACGCGGTACAAGTGGCGATGCGTGATCCGCGGGTGGCCGGGGCCGCGCCGTATATCGAAAAAGAAGCACTGATTTCTGCCGCCAACAACCAGCCGGCGATGCTGCGGGCGGTGATTCCGGCGGAAGAGGGCAAGGTCTCGGTACTGCCGCAGAAAATGGTGCAAGGCACATTGACCCAACTCACGCCTGGGAGCTTCAGCATCGTGCTGGGTCGCGAACTGGCACTGTGGTTGGGAGTAGGTGTGGGCGACGATGTCATCGTCACCCTCGCCGATTTTCGCAGTACCCCGGTGGGCGGCGTGCAGACCATGAAGCGCTTCAAAGTAAGCGGCATTTTCGAGGCCGGCTACAACGAGTTCGACAAAGGCCTGGCGGTGGTCAACCTGGCCGATTTGCAGCGCGTGTTGCGAATGGGCGCGGGGGTAACCGGCGTGCGCTTGCGCCTGCACGACATGGATCAAGCGTTCGCGGTGGCACGTGCCTTGGCGCTGAAACTCAAGGGCCCGTACCGCGTCAGCGATTGGAGCGAAGAAAACGCCAACCTGTTTCGCGCATTGAAAATGGAAAAAACGGTGATGGCGATCTTGCTGTCGCTGATTATCGCGATGGGCGCGTTCAATCTGGTGTCCTCGCAAGTCATGCTGGTGACCGACAAACAGGCCGACATCGCCATTCTGCGCACCTTGGGGCTGACCCCCGCGCAGGTGATGCAGGTGTTCATGGTGCAGGGCAGCCTGATTGGCGTGATTGGAACCGTGGTGGGGGTGATCGGGGGCATCGTGTTGACTCTCAACCTGGGGGCCATTTTGAAAGGCATTGAGCACCTCTTTGGCATTCAGCTGCTGCCCGAGGATGTGTACTACATCACCGGCCTGCCGACCGACCTGCAATCAAGTGATGTGGTGACGATTGCCTGCGTGGCCTTGGCGATGGCGTTCTTGGCCACCTTGTATCCAGCGTGGCGCGCCGCACGCACTGCGCCCGCGGAGGCTCTGCGTTATGAGTGAGCCACAAGGCAATGCCGTGATTCGTGCCGAGCAGCTTGGCAAAACCTACGCCGAAGGCAAGCTGCATACCGAAGTCTTCGATGGTCTGGATATCGCGATTGCCGCCGGTGAAACCGTCGCTATTCTGGGAGCGTCGGGGGCTGGTAAAAGCACACTCCTGCACCTGTTGGGTGGCCTGGATGTGCCCACTGCGGGCGAAGTGTTCGTGGCGGGCCAACAAATGAGCGCGCTGTCGAATGCGCAACGTGGTCGCCTGCGTAATTCGGCGCTGGGTTTTATCTACCAGTTTCACCATCTGCTGCCGGAATTCACTGCACTCGAGAACGTGATGATGCCGGTGCTGTTGGCGGGAAAACCCACGCAGGAAGCCTCCACGCGTGCGCAAACACTGCTGGAGTCGGTGGGCTTGGGGCATCGGCTTGCGCACAAACCCGGTGAGCTGTCGGGCGGTGAGCGCCAACGTGCAGCCGTGGCGCGGGCCTTGGTCAACACGCCTGCCTGCGTACTGGGTGATGAACCCACCGGCAATCTGGATGAGAAGACCGCGGCCACCGTGTTCGCACAGATGCTGGAACTCAATCGCGCACAAGGCACCAGTTTGGTCTTGGTGACCCACGACCGCCGCTTGGCACGCAAGCTGGACCGCGTGTTGGAGCTGCGCGAGGGGCGTTTGCACGCATTGGCGTCCAGCGAGGTCTGACGGGGAAAATCCTGACCCTGCGGTGTTCCTTGCACCGACGGACAGCAGCAGGCGGGTGTTGGATGCTGTCCGCATGGCCGCCCACCTCTCGCTTGCATGGTTTGATCAACGCGCATCGCGTGCGCACGTTGCGCATGCGGGCGCGGCATTGTTCGGGCCACTGTGTGCCGCGAGCCTGCTGGCAGGCGTCAGCCTGTGTCTGCTGCTGCCGGCGTTGCCACCGACGGGTGTGCTGTGGTGTTGCGTGCTGGCGGGTGGCTGGTTGGCATGGCGTGGCAATATCAGTCCCTTGCGCGGTGGGCGCGTGCTCGGGGTGTTGCTGTTGGGGATGGCATTGGCCGGCTTGCAGGCTGCGCAGGCGCTGCAGGCACAGCTGCCTGTGGCCTTGCAGGGCCAGTCGCTGACCTTGCGTGGGCAGATTGTCGAGCTGCCGGTGCACGAGGTTCGCCGCACCAGTTTTGAATTCGTGGTGGATACGGATACCCGGCAACCTGAATCGCTGCGTGGCCAGCGGTTGCGGCTGGCGTGGTATGACGATGATCCACGGCCACGTGCGCGCTTGCAGGCGGGCAGCCGTTGGCAATTTCCGCTCAAGCTGCGTGCGCCACGTGGCTTGCGCAACCCCGGCGGCAGTGACGCGGAAAAATACGCACTGGCGGCGCGCATCAGTGCCACCGGCTTTGTGCAGAAGCCACTGCGTGCGCGCCGTTTGGCGGGGCCGTCGGGTATTGATGCGTGGCGTGAGGCGATGAGTGCGCGCATCGCCAGCACAACACCGGCGGCATCGTCGCGCTTTGTGCAGGCATTGGCGCTGGGCGATACCCGCGCATTGGACGATACCGATTGGGCGCGCCTGCGTGCTGCCGGTTTGACCCATTTGATCGCGATTTCCGGGTTTCATGTGGGGCTGGTGGCCGGGTTTTGCGCCTTGCTGACCGGCGGGCTGTGGTGGCTGTTGCCTGCGTTGTGCCGTTGGCTGCCACGCCCGTTTGCCGCAGGTACGGGCGCAGTGCTGGGCGCGTTTGGCTACGCGCTGCTGACCGGAATGGCGGTACCCACCCTGCGCACGGTGGTGATGATCGCGGTATTGGTGCTGGCGCGCTGCTTGCGTCGCCGCCAGCGCATGGCCGATACATTGGCATTGGGCTGCATCGTGCTGCTGTTGCTGGATCCGTTGGCCGTACTGGGCGCTGGGTTTTGGCTCAGTTTTGCTGGCGTAGCGTGGTTGCTGTGGTGCTTGCCGGGGGATGCAGGGGAGGGGGGTGGCAAGGGCATCATGCCGATGCTGCGCGGGTTTTTCGCCGCACAAGCGGTGGCCAGTTTGGGCTTGCTGCCACTGACCGTGGTGCTGTTCGGGCAGGCCTCGTTTGCCGGGCCTTTGGCCAACCTGGCGGCGGTGCCATGGTGGAGTTTGGTGGTGGTGCCGCTGAGTTTGCTGGGCGTATTGGCCGAGACCCTGCATGCCGGGGCTGGGCCGTGGTGCTGGCAGGCAGCCGCGTGGTGTTTTGACCTGCTCTGGCCAGGATTGACGCGGATCGCCGACAGCCCTTTGGCCATGCTGTGGTTGCCCGAAGCACGCTGGTTTGCGCTGCCGCTGGCGCTGTTGTCGGCATTCTGGTTGCTGCTGCCACGTGGACTGCCGGGCAAGCCGCTGGCTTTACTGCTCTGGCTGCCGTTGCTGTTGCCAGCGCGAGAATTGCCGGCGGTCGGGGCGGTGGAACTGACCGTGATTGATGTGGGGCAGGGCTTGTCGGTGCTGGTGCGCACCGCGCATCACAGCCTGCTGTATGACATGGGGCCGGCGGTGGCCGATGGGTATGACGCCGGCGAGCGTGCGGTAATCCCCGCCCTGCATGGGCTGGGCGTAAGGCGCCTGGATCTGGCAATGGTCAGCCATGGCGACAACGACCATGCCGGCGGTTTGCAGGCGGTGGCCAGCGTCTTTCCGATGCCGCAAGTGTGGGTGCCAGCGGGCAGCCCCACCCATGGCACGGCACGTTGCGTGGCCGGGCAGCAGTGGCAATGGGATGGCGTGCGGTTTCGTGTGCTGCACCCGGCCGAGGGCATGCCCTATCTCGATAACGAATCCAGTTGCGTGCTGCGCATCGAAACCGCCACCGGCAGCGCCTTGTTGGCCGGCGATATCGGCCAATACGTCGAACGCAAATTGTTGGCCGAACAACCTGCCAGCGTGCGCAATGCCGTGGTGATCGTGCCCCATCACGGCAGCGCGGGGTCGTCTGATCCAGGCTTTGTTGCTGCTACCGGGGCGCGGTTGGCGTTGGTGTCTTCGGGCGCGGACAACCGGTTCAGGCACCCGCGCGAGGCGGTGGTGCGGCGCTGGTGCGCGGCCGGCGCGGAGGTGCTGGATACCTCGCGTTCGGGCGCACTGCAGGTGTGGATTGGCGCGCAGGGCCTGCAATTGCGCGAACGCCGCAGCGACCAGCCACGTTTGTGGGATGCGGTACAACGGCGCGGGCAAGCGGCTGGGCTATGCTACGCGCCTGAGATTTTGCGGCCATGAGGGCCGAAGGATTGCCACATGCTGGAACTGATCAAAGCGGGCGGCTGGCCCATGATTCCGCTATTACTGCTCACCGTAGTGGCATTGGCAATCGTGGTCGAGCGTTTCTGGAGTCTACGACGCGAGCGCATCCTGCCGCCAGGACTGGGTGAAGAGGTTCGCATTTGGGTGGCCAAAGGCAAGCCGCTGGAACAGGCGCATATCGACTCTTTGCGCTCCAATTCGCCGCTGGGCGCCTTGCTGGCAGCGCAGCTGGACGTGCGCCAGCGTGGCCGTGAGGTGATGCGTGAACGGGTCGAGGATGTGGGCCGGCATCTCGTGCATCGCATGGAGCGGTTTCTCAACTCGCTGGGCACGATTGCCGCAGCTGGCCCCTTGCTGGGCTTGTTCGGTACCGTGGTAGGCATGATTCAAATGTTTTTGGGCATCCTCGATCACGGTATCGGGGATGCCAACCAATTGGCCGGCGGCATCGGCAAAGCGTTGGTATGCACCGCTACCGGCATGATCGTGGCGATCCCGGCGCTCGCGTTCCATCGTTATTTCCGTGGCCGGATTGCCAGTTACATCGTGGAGATGGAGCACGAGGCAATGCGGCTGGGGGATGTGCTGGAAGGCAGTGCAAGCACTGCAGCTACGTCGGGTAATGCCCGCAAGAAGCAGTAAGGGCAGGCCGCATGCGCATCCGCGATTACCGCGACGACGACACGCCCGAGATCAACTTGGTGCCGCTGATTGATGTGTTGTTGTGTCTGCTGATCTTCTTTGTGGTCACCACCACCTTCGATGCGCGTTCAGTGTTGAAACTGGAACTGCCGCGTGCCGATGGTCAACCAGCGCAGGCACAAGGGCAGCCGCTGTCCATCCTGATCAATGCACAGGGGCGCTACTTCGTGGGGGATCGCGAAGTGTTGCACACCGATGTGGAGTCTCTGAAAGTGGCGTTGCGTGCAGTGGCCGGTGACGATCGTGGCCGCACCGTGCTGATTCGTGCCGATGCACGTACGCCGTGGCAGGCCGTGGTCACCACTTACGAAGCCCTGGGCCAATTGGGGTTCCACAAAATCGCCAATGCCACTGCGCCGGCACCGGTGACGCAAGGGGCAGTCCCATGACCGACGGCACTACGCCGTGGGCGATCTATCGCAGGTTGATGGGATTCACGCGACCCTACCGTGGCGTACTGCTGGTGGCGATGGTCGGGATGCTGCTGGAGGGCGCGGCGGCCGGCGCGTTCGGGCTGTTGACCAAACCCATGGTCGACGAGACCTTCGTCGCCCGAAATCAGGAATTCAGCCTGTTGATGCCGCTGGCCATCGTCGGCATCTTCGTGGTGCGCGGTGTGGCGGGGTATCTCAGCGACCTGTTCATGGCCAAGGCCGGGCGCGGCATTGCGCGTGACATGCGGGTGGGCGCAATGGCCAAGTATCTGCGCTTGCCGGGCCTGCGGTTTGATTCCGAACCGGTGCCCTCGATGCTGGTGCGGCTGGGCTCGGATAGCGACCAAGTGGCACAGGCGGCGATAGATTCGGCCAAGGTCATGCTGCAACAATCCTTGCAGGTCATTTCAATGCTGGCGGTGATGCTGTACGCCAGTTGGCGGGTCACGTTCGTGGTGTTGCTACTTGCACCGGCGATTGCATGGTTGATGGATAAGGTAGGCAAGCGCTACCGGCGCTTTGGTCATCGTGTACAGGAAAGTGCCACCGAGTTAATGCTGGCCGCCGATCAAGCCTTGTCGAACCAGCAGGAAGTCAAGGTGTACGGTGCGCAGGCCGTCGAAATGCAGCGCTATTCCAGCTTGGCCAATGAATATCTGCGGCTGAATCTGAAAGTGGAAGCGACCCGCAGCATCTCCTCGGCGGTGGTGCAACTGACCGGTGCAGTCGGACTGGCCTTGATGTTGTTCTTTGCCGGTCGCGAGGCGATGGAAGGGCGGCTGACCGCCGGCGGCTTTGTGCAGTTGATGCTGGCGATGATGGCAATCATCCCTGCGCTGAAACAGCTGACCAATGTGCAGGGCATGCTTCAGCGCGGCATTGTTTCGGCCGATCGTCTGTTTGCGGTGCTGGATGCCGAAGACGAACCCGATAGTGGCCAGCGCCCATTGCAACGCACGCAGGGCGTGCTGGAATTTCGTGCAGTGCAGGCGCGCTACCCTGGGCAGACCCAAGCCGCGTTGTCCGGGGTCAGCTTCATTGCGCGCCCCGGAACCGTTACCGCGATCGTGGGACGCTCTGGCAGCGGTAAATCGACACTGGTCAAACTGATTCCGCGCTTTTATGAACCCGAAAGCGGGCAGATTCTGCTGGATGGTCATGCCCTCAACGACTACCCATTGGCTGATCTGCGTCGACAAGTGGCGATGGTGGGGCAACAAGTCATGTTGTTTGACGGCAGCGTGGTGCGCAATGTGGCGTATGGCGAATTGCAACAAGCTGATGCCGATGCGGTGGCGCGAGCGTTGCGGACGGCCAATGCGATGGAGTTCGTGAGTCAGCTGCCGGAAGGTGTGGACACCCATATCGGCGCCAAGGGCGGCAAATTGTCGGGCGGTCAGCGCCAGCGCCTGGCGATTGCGCGGGCGATGTTGAAAGATGCGCCGATCTTGATTCTGGATGAGGCCACCGCCGCACTCGACAATGAGTCCGAGCGCTTGGTGCAGGAGGCCTTGGCTACTTTGATCCCCGACCGCACCACCTTGGTCATCGCCCATCGCCTGTCCACCGTTGAGCATGCCGATCAAGTGCTGGTGCTGGATGAAGGTCGGCTGGTCGAGCAGGGCACGCACGCTGAGCTGCTGGCGCGAGGTGGCTTGTATGCGCATCTGCATGCCATGCAATTCAGGGAAGCCGGCGCTTGAGCGGTGCGCGACTGCCGCAGACGCCTGCCTGGTGGTTCGATGGAAGTACGCCACCGTGGTGGGCGCGCATTGCATCGGCAGGGTATGCGGGGCTAATCGCCCTGCGCCGCAGCGCCTATCGGCGCGGCTTGCTGCGTCAGCATCACCCGGGTGTGCCGGTCATTGTGGTGGGCAATATCGTTGCCGGCGGTAGCGGGAAAACACCACTGGTGTTGGCCGTGATTGAGCGATTGCGTGCTGCGGGTTACACGCCCGGCGTGGCCAGTCGTGGCTACGGGCGCAACGATGCACGCACACCGCGCTGGGTGGAGGCAGGCATGGATGCTGCGCTGTGTGGCGATGAGCCATTGCTGATCGCCGGCATCAGCGGTGCGAAGGTCCGAGTGGATCGTGATCGCGTGGCGGCGGCCCAAGCGCTGCGCGAGGCGGGTTGCGATGTGGTGGTTTGCGATGATGGCTTGCAGCACTATCGGCTGGCGCGCGACATCGAAATTGAAGTGCAGGACCAACGCCGTCACTACGGCAATGGCCGCCTGCTGCCGGCCGGACCATTGCGCGAACCCATCGAACGTGCCGCCGATTGTGAATTCCGCGTGTTGAATTTTGGTGCAGTTGCAAACGTGGTGGCTTGCGAGACCACCGAATGGCCGATGCGGTTGGACATCGATGTGGTAAGACCATTGCACACTGGGCCGCGACTACCCTTGGCGGCCTTTCGTGACCAGCGCGTGCACGCCGTGGCCGGAATCGGTGAGCCCGAACGCTTTTTCTCGATGCTGCGCGAAGCCGGCATTGGCGTAGTGCCACACGCGTTTCCCGACCATCATGCCTATACCCCGGAAGACTTCAGTTTCGGCAGCCAACTGCACATCCTGATGACCGAAAAAGACGCGGTGAAGTGCGCCAGTTTTGCCCTGCCGTCTGCATGGGTCGTCCCCATTTCCGCACAGTTGCCGGAGTCGTTCTGGAGCGCGTTGCTGAGTCGTTTGCCGCATCGTTAACAACGAAGCACACAACGCAAGCCACCCGGTAGGTGCAGATGGCTTGGTGCATTTCCGAAAAGTTGCACCGCAGGCATTTGAGCATTTGCAATGGAATCGAAGTCCTGCACGCGCTTCTCGGTGGACAGCACGGGGTTGCGCAAAGCTGGACTGCCTGTGCCGCAACCTGTCCTTCGAGTGCACTATCCGGATCGTGCGGCCTGATCAATCCACCGGCGTGCCGAACAAGCGGTCGCCGGCATCACCCAGCCCCGGGCGGATGTAGGCGTTTTCGTCCAGGCGCTCGTCGATGGCCGCGACATACACTTCGATCCCGGGATGCGCGGCTTCCAATGCGCGCAAGCCTTCCGGTGCGGCAACCAAAAAGATGCATTTGATGCGCTGGCAGCCGGCGTTTTTCAGAAGTTGAATTGCGGCAATCGCGCTGCCGCCGGTGGCCAGCATCGGGTCGATCAACAGGGCAGTGCGCTGTTCCATGCGGTCGGCCAGACGCTGGTAATAGCCTTCCGGTTGATGCGTGGTTTCGTTGCGGCGCAGGCCGACCACACTCACCGGTGCGGCTGGCAGCAGGGCTTGCACGCCGGGCAGAAAGCCCAAGCCTGCGCGCAGGATGGGCACCAAGGTCAGGTCTTCGCCACGCACATGTTCCACTTGCAGCGGGCCGGCCCAAGTGTCCACGCTGATGGCTTGGGTGGGCAGGTCACGGGTGGCTTCGAACGCCAGCAAGGCGGCGATTTCACCGGCAAACTGCCGGAAATGCACCGGATCGGTGCTGATGTCGCGCAGCTTGCCAAGTTTGTGGCGCACCAGCGGGTGGTCGACTTCGACAATTTTCATGCGGCGGCTCTCCAAACGGTCAGTCTCCAAACGGAAACCAAATGAAAACGGGGCGACCACTGGCCGCCCCGCATTGATGCGTCAATTGCAAGGCACCGTCAAGCAGCTGCGCGTGGGCCTTCCAAGATGGCGCGTTTGACCATTGCCACGATGAGCTTGAGTTCGGCTTCGCTGATTGCAAATTGCGGGGTGAAGCGCAGCGAGTTTTCGCCGCCGTGGATCACCCCGATGCCGTGCTCCCGCATCCATTCTTCGGTGGACCCTGCGCCATAGCCCTTGAACTGCTTGGTCAGCTCGCAAGAGAACAACAGGCCGGTGCCTTGCACCTTGGTGATCGGACCGTTCAATTCGGCTTTCAGTGCTTCCAGCAGTTCCAGTGCTTGCTTGCCGCGCTGCTGGATATTGCTGCGCAGCTCGGCGGTCAGTGAGCCCAGCACGCTGCAGGCCACGTCCAATGCACGTGGATTGGCGGTCATGGTGTTGCCATACAGGCCGCGCTTGTAGAGCTCGGCGGTGGCGGCGGTGACGGCCAGCACCGACAGCGGATATTGGCCAGCGTTGAGCGCCTTGGAATAGGTTTCCATGTCCGGCACTTGGGCGTGTTCGAAGCCGGGGTAATCGACAATCGACAGATACCCGGTGGCGCGCAGACCGGCCTGAATGGAGTCCACCAGCAGCAGGCTGCCATGCGCGGTAGTGAGCTCGCGGGCAAGGTTGTAGAACGCCACCGGCACGCTGCGGCCGGGGTCGCCTTCGCCCATCACCGGTTCCAGGAACATCGCCTCGATGAACCAGCCGTTGACGTCGGCTTCGGCAAACACGTTGCGCAGGGCATCGGTGTCGTACGGCGCTACGGTAAGCACCGAGTCTTCGCCGCGGTAACTGGCCAGATATTGCGAATACGTTTTGCGGCTGGAGTCGGAATACAGCGCCGGGCGTTCGGTGCGGCCGTGGAACGCGCCTTTCACCACCAAGCGTTTGATGGTCTTGCCGGCGTGGCGTGCGCCCGGGTCGGTCATGCTCTTGGCATTGGCATCGACAATGCGCGAGGCCAGCGACACCGATTCGGAACCGGAGTTCAAGCACATGAACGCGGTGTACGGGCAGCCGCCACGAGTCTGGCCGATTTCCTTGCGCATGGCATTGGCAAAACGCAGCTGCGAGACGTGCGGGGTCATGATGTTGGCCATCGTCTGCGGCTTGGTCATCGCGTCGATCACCACCTGCGGCGTGTGGCCCAGGCCCAGCATGCCGTAGCCGCCGGTGTCGTACAGCACCGCGCCTTTCAAGGTGACAATCCACGGCCCGCGTGCCGCCAGTGCCACATACGGGTTGGCAGCATCGGCGGCATAAAAATTGATGAAGCCGGCCTGCACCTGTTGCGCCTGCGCGTTCTCGTCCAGATCCAGCAGTGCGGGGAATTCGGCGCGAATGCTGGCGTACTCTGCGGCGGCGGCGGCCGCGGCTTCGGCCAGCTGCGGGTCACGGCCGGCGAAGTCGAGCAGGGTGGCATCGTCCAGACCGGTGGTGCGGGCGTGACCGTGCGTGCGCAGGGGGGCGAGGGTGTCGAGCAGGCTCATTGGGGTCTCCATCGGGGCGCAATGGTCGGAAACAGCAGCGCCAAACCTCACATTATGGGAGGTTCCATGTCATTCGGTAGGGTGAAATCGACTTGAATGACGGGCATTTTGGGCAAAATGCCAGTATGATTTTGCGATATGAGAATATCCGCTGCCGACGAACAATTATTGTCCCTGCTGCGCGAGGATGCCCGTGCCGCCACCGCCGATATTGCCCGCCGTTTGGGGCTGTCGCGCACCACGGTGCAAAACCGGATTGCCAGATTGGAGCAGTCTGGCGTCATTCGTGGCTATACGGTGCGCATCGACGATGAGTTGGAGCGCAGCCGCATTCGCGCCCACATCATGATCACCCTGCGCCCCAAGCAAATGATGGCGGTGGTGAAAGCGTTGCAAGCCATGCACGAGGTGCGGGTGTTGTATTCGGTCAGTGGCGGGCATGACCTGATCGCGCTGGCCGTGACGGCCAGCGTGGGCGAAATGGACGTGTTGACCGACCGCATTGGCGCAATCGACGGGGTGGAGCGCACCAACAGCTCGATCATCCTGTCCACCAAGTTCGAACGCTGAAGCAGGCATTGGCGCGGACTACAATAAGCGGTTCCCTTGCCGCTGCGAATTGCCTTGAAGAAGTCCGATTTCCATTTTGACTTGCCGCCCGAACTGATCGCGCAGGTGCCCTTGCCGGAGCGCTCGGCCAGTCGCTTGTTGCTGGTGCCAGCCGATGGCGGCGCGGTTGCCGACAAGCAGGTGCGTGATTTGCCCCTGTTGTTGCGCGCGGGCGACCTGCTGGTGTTCAACGACACCCGGGTGATTCCGGCGCGTTTGTTTGGCAACAAGGCCAGCGGTGGACGTGTCGAACTCCTGATCGAGCGGCTGCTGCCTGGCAATGAAGCGCGGGCGCAGTTGGGAGTCAGCAAGCCGCCGCAGATCGGCAGCAGGATTGCACTCGATGCCGGCGGTGAGGCGGAGGTGTTGGAACGCGATGAGGCCGGCTTCTGGCGTCTGCGTTTCCAGGTTGGGCAGGCGCTGGAGAATTGGCTGCAACACGCCGGGCGGATGCCGCTGCCGCCGTATATCCAGCGCGAACCCGGCGCGGATGATGCCGAGCGCTACCAGACTGTCTTCGCACGGCAAATCGGTGCGGTGGCCGCGCCCACCGCGGGCCTGCATTTTGATGATGCGTTGCTGGCCGCCCTGCGCGAGCGCGGCGTGCAGTTTGGGCATGTGACGCTGCATGTCGGTGCGGGGACGTTCCAGCCGATGCGGGTGGACGATCTTCATCAGCACAAGATGCACAGCGAGTGGATCAATGTGGGTGCCGAGCTGGTGCAGCAGGTACGCCACACCCGCGCTGCCGGTGGGCGGGTGATTGCGGTGGGCACCACGGTGCTGCGTGCATTGGAAAGTGCGTTGGTGGATGGCGCGCTGCAGCCGTTTGCCGGGGATACCAGTATTTTCATTTTTCCCGGCTACACGATCCGCAGCGTGGATGCGTTGATGACCAATTTCCATCTTCCCGAATCCACCCTGCTGATGTTGGTGTCGGCGTTCGCGGGCAAAGACCGGATATTGGCCGCGTACGCCCATGCCGTGCGTGAGCGCTATCGTTTTTTCAGCTATGGCGATGCGATGTTGCTGTGGCCGCAGGAGGTTTCGGCATGAGCCGCATGTCCTTCGAGCTTCTGAACACCGATGGCGCCGCCCGTCGCGGCCGCATTACCTTTCCCCGTGGCGTGATCGAAACCCCGGCGTTCATGCCGGTGGGAACCTATGGCTCGGTCAAGGGCGTGTTGCCGCCGCAGATCGAGGACTTGGGCGCGCAGATCATTCTGGGCAACACCTTTCATTTGTTCTTGCGACCCGGCCTGGAGGTGATTGAAGCGCACGGCGGGCTGCACGGGTTCGCACGCTGGAACAAGCCCATCCTCACCGATTCCGGCGGATTTCAGGTGTTCTCGTTGGCGCACCGACGCAAAATCACCGAGGACGGCGTCACCTTCGCTGCGCCCACGGATGGCCGCAAAGTCTTCCTCGGGCCAGAGCAGTCCATGCACATCCAGAAGGTGCTGGGCAGCGACATCGTGATGATTTTCGATGAGTGCCCGCCGGTGCATGTGGATGGCAAGCCGGTGGATAAGCGCGTGATCGAACGCTCGATGGCGTTGTCGCTGCGCTGGGCTGCACGTAGCAAGCGGGCCCATGAAGGCAATGACGCGGCGCTGTTCGGCATCGTGCAGGGCGGTGTGCATCACGACCTGCGCACGCAGTCTGCGGAGGGTTTGAAGGACATCGGCTTTGACGGTTACGCCATCGGTGGGCTGGCGGTGGGCGAGAGCGAAGCCGAACGCAATGCCATGCTGGAGCACACCGCGCCGCAATTGCCGCCAGACCGGCCACGCTATCTGATGGGCGTGGGCCGGCCCGAGGACTTGGTGGAAGCGGTGGCGCGCGGGGTGGATATGTTCGACTGCGTGATGCCCACCCGCAACGCCCGCAACGGGCATTTCTTTACCTCCACGGGGGTGATCCGGGTGCGCAATGCGCAGTACGAGCACGATCTGCGCCCGATCGAGGAAGGCTGCGATTGCGTGGCCTGCGCCGGTGGCTATTCGCGCAGCTACCTGCGCCATCTGGACCGCTGCAACGAAATGCTGGCACCGATGCTGGGCACCTTGCACAACCTGCGCTACTACCAGCGCCTGATGGCGCAGATGCGTGAGGCCATTGGCAACGGAACTTTTACGCAATTCCGTGAGTCTTTTTACGCAGCGCGTCATGCCTGAACCCTGAACTTTCGCTCCCTGCAGGGAGTGGCAGGGCGGGACATGGCATAATCCCCGGCTGGCCTCGGCCAGCCCTTTGTTTGACTGACCCGGATCTGCAATGAACCCGCTTGATTTCCTGATTCCCGTTGCCCATGCCCAAGCTGCTGCACCTGCCGCTGCACCCGGCGGCATGCTGTCCACCTTGTTGTTCCCGGTCATCCTGATCGCGATCATGTATTTTTTGATGATCCGTCCGCAGATGAAGCGGCAGAAAGAACA
>DAORUL010000014.1:23829-26219 GCA_035433165.1 Thermomonas sp.
TCGCGATCATGTATTTTTTGATGATCCGTCCGCAGATGAAGCGGCAGAAAGAACATCGGGCGATGCTGGACAAGCTGGCCAAGGGCGATGAAGTCATCACCAGTGGTGGCGTTGCCGGCACCGTGGTGGGCATCGGTGAAAACTTCATCAGTGTGGAAGTGGCCAGCGGTGTGCAGTTGAAGCTGCAACGCGGCGCCATCACCAGCGTGCTGCCCAAGGGCACGTTGAAGTCGGCCTGATCCAATCTCCATTCGATTCACCAAGACCTGACGCCCTGGTGGCGTCTAGCAGGATCCTGCAATGCTTGAATTCCCGCGCTGGAAATATGTCCTAATTGTCCTGATCTTGGCGGTCAGCGTGCTGTATGCGCTGCCCAACAAATATCAGAAAGATCCTTCCGTACAGATCACCGCCAACCGTGGTGCGCAGGTCGATGACGCCTTGGAATCAAAGGTTGTGGCGATCCTGGGGAGTGCCCAGCTCAAGCCCAAGGCGATCGCGAAGGAAGGCGATAATCTGGTGGTGCGGATGGCGTCGCTGGACGACCAAACCCGCGCCAATGACCTGATTCGCGAAAAGATCGGTGATAACTACACGGTGGCGTTGAATCTGGCGTCCACCGTGCCGTCCTGGTTGACCAAGCTGGGCGGAAAGCCCATGGTGCTGGGTCTGGACTTGGTGGGCGGCGTGCACTTTGCCATGCAGGTGGACAAGAAAGCGGCCGTCGACAAGCGCTTTGACGCATTCGCCGATGACATCCGCACCAGCCTGCGCGATGCCCGCGTGGCGTATCGTTCAGTGGAGCGCAATGGCAGCAGCACGCTGCGCGTGGTGCTCAATAGCCCGGGTGATATCGACAAAGCCCACGCGGCCCTCGCCAAGGCGCAGTCCACTCTGACCTTTACCGATGACGCCGCGGGTATTTTGGCAACCGTGCCGCAGGCGGAAATGCAGCAAATCGCCTCCAGCGCGATCGAGCAGAATCTGACCACCTTGCGCAATCGCGTCAATGAACTCGGTGTGGCTGAGCCGATTATCCAGCGTCAAGGCGAAGATCGCATCGTGGTCGAATTGCCTGGCGTGCAGGACACCGCCGAAGCCAAGCGGATGATTGGTGCCACCGCCACCCTGGAATATCGCGCCGTGGTGGATGGCAATGCGGGGGAAGCCGAGCAAAGTGGCCGCATCCCGCCGGAGGCCAAGCTTTACCATGATCGCGCCGGTCGCCCGGTGCTGCTGAACAAGCGCGTGATCGCCACCGGTGACCAAATGGTGACCGCCAGTGCCAGCACCGATCAGAACGGCATGCCTGCGGTGAGCGTGACCTTGAACGGTGTGGGTGGGCAGCGCATGTTCGACTTCACCAGCGGCAATGTGGGCAAGCCGATGGCGGTGGTGTACACCGAGCGCATCCCGCAAGTGACGATGGTCGATGGCAAGGAAGTGCGCAGCTTCAAGGTCAAGGAAGAAGTGATTTCCGTGGCCAACATCAGTGGCGTGTTCGGCAAGCAATTCCAGACCACCGGATTGGAACGTACCGAGGCCGATAACCTGTCCAAGTTGTTGCGTGCCGGCTCGCTCGCCGCACCGATGGACTTTGTCGAGGAATACGTGATTGGCCCCAGTCTGGGTGCCGAAAACGTGGCGCGCGGCATCAAGGCCGTGGTGTTCTCGTTCCTGTTCACGCTGGTGTTTTTCGGCATCTACTACCGCATGTTCGGGTTGATCACCTCGGTCGCGTTGCTGTTCAATCTGCTGATTGTGGTGGCAGTGATGTCGATGTTTGGTGCCACCATGACCCTGCCCGGGTTTGCCGGGTTGGCGTTGTCGGTGGGCTTGTCGGTGGACGCCAACGTGCTGATCAACGAGCGCATCCGCGAAGAATTGCGTTTGGGCTTGCCGCCCAAATCGGCCATTGCCGAAGGCTATGAGCGCGCATCGCACACCATCATGGACGCCAACTTGACCGGCTTGATCGTGGGTGTGGCGCTGTATGCGTTTGGTACCGGCCCGCTGAAGGGTTTCGCCCTGACCATGATCATCGGCATCTTCGCCTCGATGTTCACCGCAATTACCGTGTCGCGTGCAATGGCCAGTTTGATCTACGGCCGTCGCAAGAAGCTCACCTCCGTGGCGATCTGACCGGGAAGGAATGACCGAATGAAACTGTTTCCGCTGCACCTTATCCCCAACGACACCACGATTGACTTCATGCGCCACCGCCGTCCGGTGCTGGCCTTGATGCTGGTGTTGCTGGTGACCTCCATCGCGATCATCGGCCTGAAGGGCTTCAACTACGCGCTGGAGTTCACCGGCGGCACCATGGTGCGTACCCATTTCGCCAAACCCATCCACGTGGAAGATGTGCGTGACCGCCTGACCAAGGCCGG
>DAORUL010000015.1:0-2613 GCA_035433165.1 Thermomonas sp.
GAAAGATCGCTTGATGCCGTTTGCCGTGTGCCAGCGACAGTTCAACACAAGCCACGAAGGGTTCTTGCACACTCAGCTTGTAGCCGGCGGCAACCAGGTGGCGGCGAATTTGTTCGAAATTTTTCATATCCGATTCTGCGTCCTGCGAATGGAGCAAGCGGCTATGCTAACCCGACCATGTTGCCCACCGCATCGCCCCCAACCTCAGAACAGCGCATTTTGGCGGCAATCCGTGCGCTGCCCAACGGGCAAGTGGCCGGCTATGGCGTGATTGCGCGGCGTGCCGGATTGCCGGGGCGGGCGCGGATGGTGGCGCGGATTTTGGGCCACAACAACGATCCTGACCTGCCTTGGCATCGGGTCCTGCGCTCCGATGGTCGCATCGCGTTTCCAGCCGGCTCCCGCGGATGGGAAGAGCAGATCCGCCGCTTGCAGGCCGAAGGTGTGCAAGTGAAAAACGGTAAGGTACGCATGCCGACAGCGGAGAATTCTCTGGATGCGGCATTCTGGGCCCCGCGCTGAACCGTTATGATGCACCGCAACGCAACTGGATCGACGCACGGATGCCGTTCAACCTCCCCCGTATCACGCAAGCCCTGCTGATTGCCAATCTGCTGGGGTTTGCCCTGCAGTATTTTCTTGGCAACGAGGCCATGTTGTCGTTAATGCTGTGGCCGTGGGCCGATGGCGTATACGACCCGGCAACCAGTGCGCCTGCATTTATGCCATGGCAGCTGCTCAGCTATGCCTTTCTGCATGGCGGCTTCATGCACTTGGCATTCAATATGCTGGCGCTGGTGATGTTTGGCGCGCCACTGGAATACACCTGGGGCCAGCGCCGTTTTCTGACCTATTACACCGTGTGCGTGCTGGGTGCCGGGTTGTGCCAATTGCTGGTGGGTTCGTATGCCGTGGCGCAGGGCGGTGACCCGTACCCCACCATCGGCGCCTCCGGTGGGGTGTTTGGCCTGCTGCTGGCCTATGGCATGTTGTTTCCTAATCAGCGCGTGATGTTGTTGTTCCCGCCGATCCCGATGAAGGCACGCACCTTGGTCATTGTGTATGGCCTGTTCGAGCTGGGTGTGGGGATTACCGGCCTGCAACCGGGTGTCGCTCATTTTGCCCATCTTGGCGGCATGCTGTTCGGCTGGTTGTTGATCCGCCATTGGCGCGGGCAACCGCCGTTTGGGGGAAGTGGACGCAAGGGGCCGCAAATCCGCATTGTGCGGTGAGTGCTGTCGAGCCCGCATCATCGTTGCGAGTTTCGCATCGACACGCGCACAAGTGACTGATGCAAAACGGCTGCAACCCCGCATGGCGGGCGGAATCCGCAAATGAAAACGCCCAGCCGATAACGGCTGGGCGCTGTGTATTGGTGGAGCCAAGGAGGATCGAACTCCTGACCTCGTCATTGCGAACGACGCGCTCTCCCAGCTGAGCTATGGCCCCAAGAGGGTAGGGCAAGTTTAGTGAGTTGCTGCGAGTGCCGCAAGCGCTGCCAGTACAAAGGCGCGGCGGAAGGGTGCGGACGTTAAACTAGCGGTTTTCCGTATCCCCGGAGCCCCCACCGTGATCAAGCCACGTACCCCGCCAGGGGTGATGGAACTGTTGCCCCGCGACCAGATCGCGTTCCAGCGCATGCTGGACACGATCCGCCAGACCTTCGAGCGTTTTGGTTTCCTGCCGGTGGAGACGCCGGTGATGGAGTTGTCGGAGGTGTTGCTGACCAAGTCCGGCGGCGAAACCGAGCGCCAGGTGTATTTCGTGCAATCCACCGGCGCACTCGACCGCGCCGCGGATGGGTTGCCCGAGCTGGCGCTGCGCTTCGATCTGACCGTGCCGCTGGCGCGCTATGTGGCCGAGCACGAACGCGAATTGGCGTTTCCGTTCCGCCGCTACCAGATGCAGCGCGTGTATCGCGGCGAGCGTGCGCAGCGCGGGCGGTTTCGCGAGTTCTATCAATGCGATATCGACGTGATCGGCAAGGATGAGCTGTCGCCACGGTTTGATGCCGAAATTCCGGCGGTCATCGCGGCGGTATTCGAACGCTTGGCCATCGGGGAGTTCACCATCCAGTTCAACCATCGCAAGTTGCTGCGCGGGTATTTCGAAGGGCTGGGCATTGAAGGCGAGGCGCAGTTGCTGGTGCTGCGCGAGCTGGACAAGCTCGACAAGCGCGGTGCCGATGCGGTGCGTGAAACGCTGGCGGGTGAGGGGTTTGCGCTGGCGTCTGGGGTGATCGACAAATTGATGGCGTTCTCGCAGGTGCGGTCCAGCAGTCATGCTGATGCCTTGACCAAGCTGGAGGCGTTGGGCAGCGGCACGCCGTTGTTCGAAGAGGGGCGCGAGGCCTTGCGCGGGATATTGTCGCAGCTGCACGCGTTGGGCGTGAACGAGTCGCGCTATGCGTTGAATCTGTCGATCGCGCGCGGGCTGGATTACTACACCGGCGTGGTGTACGAAACCACGCTCGATGCGTATCCGCAGATCGGTTCGATCTGCTCGGGCGGGCGCTACGACAACCTGGCCAGTCATTACAGCAAGTCGAAATTGCCGGGTGTGGGGATTTCGATTGGCCTGACCCGGCTGTTCTATCAGCTGCGCGAGGCCGGG
>DAORUL010000015.1:2713-17884 GCA_035433165.1 Thermomonas sp.
CGGGTGGCGCGCGCGGCCGATTTCCTGGCGGCGCAAGTGGACAAGCAGGAGCCGATCTATGGCGTGTCCACCGGCTTTGGCAGCAATGCCGACAAGCTGCTGGGCGCGCATCGCCTGCGCGATGAATTGCCGGGTGCGGTGAAGTCCGGGCAATCGCCGCATATCGAATTGCAGCGCAATCTGATCATCACCCATGCCGTGTGCGTGGGTGAACCGTTTGCGCCGGAGGTGGTGCGGGCGATGTTGTGCATTCGCATCAACACCTTGTTGCGCGGGCATTCCGGCATTCGCGTGCAAACCCTGCAGGCGCTGGCCAATATGCTCAATGCCGGCATCGTGCCGGTGGTGCCGCAGCTGGGCTCGGTGGGGGCATCCGGTGATCTGGCGCCGCTCTCGCACTTGGCCATCGTGTTGTTGGGGGGGGGCGAGGCGTTCGTCGATGGCGTGCGCATGCCCGGTGCCGAGGCGCTGGCGCGCAAGCAATTGCAGCCGGTGGAGCTGTCGTACAAGGAAGGCTTGGCGCTGAACAACGGCACCGCGCAAATGTTGGCCACCGGTGTGCTGGCGTTGCAGCAATTGGAAGATTTGCTGGATACCGCAGATCTTGCCGCCGCGATGACCATTGATGCGTTTGCCGGCCGCTTGGGTGCGTTCGCGCCGGAAGTCCACGCGCTGCGCCCGCATCCGGGGCAGGTGAAGGTGGCGGCCAATTTGCTGCGCTTGTTGGAAGACTCCACCCTGTCCGACATCGCCTATCACCTGGTGCCGAAATTCCGCCAATGGTTGCCCGGCAGCTGGAATACCGAGCAGCAACAGGCGCTCAATTTCGATATCGGTTGGGATTGGGTGCCGCTGTCGCAGCGTCACGGCCGCGAGAAGTTCTATCAACGCTTCCTGCCGTTTCGTGGTGGCAAGAAACACCAGCCGCAGGATAGCTATTCACTGCGCTGCATCCCGCAGGTACACGGTGCCGTGCGTGATGCGCTGGAGCAAGCCAAGCGCGTGTTGGAGATCGAGCTCAATGCGCTGACCGATAACCCGCTGGTGTTCCCCGACAAGACCGATGCCAAGCATGTGGAGGAGCAGGTCATTTCCGCCGGCCACTTCCACGGCATGCCGCTGGCGCTGGCGATGAGTTATGTGAAAGCCGCCATCCCGGTCTTGGCGTCGATCAGCGAACGCCGCCTCAACAAACTGGTGGACCCAGCCACCAATGATGGCCTGCCCGCATTCCTGATCGGCAACGAAGATGGCACCGAGTCGGGGCATATGATCGTTCAGTACACCGCAGCGGCCATCGTCAATGATCTGGCCAGCCGCGCGATGCCGGCCTCGGTGTACTCCATCCCCACCAGTGCCAACGCCGAAGACCATGTGTCGATGGGCGCCAACGAAGCGCGCCATGTGCTGGCGATGGTGGGGGATCTGGGCAAGGTGTTGGCGCTGGAGCTGTACACCGCCGCGCAAGCGCTGGACCTGCGTCGCGGCATGATCAACGCCGCCCGCGATTTGGCCAAGCAGTCCGATGCGGAAAGCTTCGCCAGCAAAGTCGCCGGTGGGCCGCTGCCGGAAGGTGCAGACCGCGCCGTGTTTTTGAGCGAGGTGAATGCACTGCGCGAGCAACTGGCGCAAGCCGCCGAATTCCGGCCGGGCAGGGCCGTGGCGGCCGCCCACGCCGCAATCCGCTCCCGCATTGCCTATCTCGACCGGGATCGCGCAATGGATGGTGAAGTGGCCACGGCACTGGCAATGGTGGCGGATGGCAGCATCCTGGATGCGGTGCGCAACAGCTGATTGCGATTCAGCATGGCAGGCCCACATGACCGCCCCCTGATGTTCAGGGGGCGGTTTTCTTTTGCCCCATTTCCCTGCTGCGGGCTTGAATGGTAGCTGTCAGCGCCAATCCGGACAGCAAGTTGCACGGCGTCATTAGCGTTGACATCGGGGTGATATAGTATTAATGTGCTAACGCATTATTACATTAACGCATTAAAGTGATAGTGTGTAAAGACTCTTTCCGACCCGGTGCAATCGCCATGAAGCAACGTCCCGAACCCTTGCCGAAGTACGACGCCGCTGTTGCCATCGGTGCGCTGGCCCATGTGCTGTCGAAGCTGAAAGGGGCGGCAGAGGTGCAGGCGTTTCTGGAGGATCTGTGCACGCCGGCGGAACTGGAAGCAATGGGCGACCGTTGGAGAGTGGTGCCGCATTTGCTGAAAGGCGAGCCCTATCGTGACATCCATGACAGCACCAAGGTCAGTGTCACCACGATTGGCCGGGTAGCGCGTTGCATCGAGCGCGGCGCGGGTGGCTATCAAGTCGCCGCGCGCCGTCTGCAACTGCCCGCTGTTTCCAACACCAACTGAAGTCATTCCCATGAGCCCTGTCGCCAATTCCGCCGTGCGTGACCGTTTGCGCATTGCCATTCAAAAATCAGGTCGCCTGAGTGAACCGGCGCGTGCACTGCTGGCCTCGTCCGGGCTGTCCTGGCGCGAAAGTCGCGACAAGCTGTTCTGCTATGGCGAATCACTGCCGGTGGATCTTCTGCTGGTGCGCGATGACGACATCCCCGGCCTGATTGCCGAGGGTGTGTGCGATCTGGGCATCGTGGGCCGCAATGTCCTGCGCGAGTTGATCAATGAGCGTGAGGAATCCGGCAAGCCGGCCGCATTCCGAGAGTGGCGCGCACTGGGGTTTGGGGGTTGCCGCCTGTCGATTGCGGTGCCTGATGCATGGGATTGGCAGAGCCCCGCCCAGCTTGCCGGCAAGCGCATTGCCACCACCTATCCCAATCAGTTGCGGGCTTGGCTGCGCGCGCAGGGTGTGCAGGCCGACATCGTGATGCTCAACGGATCGGTGGAAATCGCGCCGCGTTTGGGGCAGGCCGATGCCATCTGCGACTTGGTATCCAGCGGTGCCACGCTTGCCGCCAACCAGCTCAAGCCGGTGCTGGATATTTTGCAAAGCGAAGCGGTACTGGCCGGCCCCGCGCTCCCCTTCGCCGATGCCCGCGCCGATCTGGCCGATTTGCTGCTGCGGCGGATGGATGGCGTGCTGCGCATTCGCGATAGCAAACTGTTGATGTTCCAGGCCCCGCGTGAGGCCGTGAACGAACTGCTGCAATTGTTGCCGGATGCAGAGCCGCCCACGGTCTGTGCGGTGGATGGCGCGGATACCTTGGCGTTGCAAGCGCTGTGTCACGGTGCGATGACGTGGCAGCGGTTGGAAGACCTCAAACGCGCCGGTGCCCGCGGCTTGATGGTGTTGCCGGTGGAGCGGATGCTGGCATGAGGCGCGTGGACTGGAATGTGTTGGATGACGACGCACGCACGGTCGTGTTGCAGCGCCCGGTGCAGGCGGTATCGGATGCCTTGCGCGAGGGTGTGCAGGCGATCTTTGCCGAAGTGGCGATGCGCGGTGATGCCGCCTTGCGTGATTACACGCAACGGTTTGATGCCGTTGTGCTGCAAGACTTCGAAGTCATCGCAGATGAATTTGCTGCGGCAAACGCGCAAGTGAGTGCTTCTGTGCAGATGGCAATCATTGAAGCCGCAGGCCGCATTGAAGCCTTTCATCGTGCCGGCATGGCCAGTGTCTATGCCGTGGACACCGCGCCAGGCCTGCGCTGCGAGCGCATCCAGCGGCCGATCCCAAGGGTGGGCTTGTATGTCCCCGCCGGGAGCGCACCGCTGCCCTCCACGGCATTGATGTTGACCATCCCGGCGCGCTTGGCAGGCTGCAAGGACATCGTGTTGTGCACGCCGCCGCGCAAGGACGGCAGCGCAGATCCGGCCGTGTTGCTGGCCGCGCAACAGGTCCCCGGCGTGCGTGTATTCAAACTCGGCGGCGCGCAAGCGATCGCGGCGATGGCCTTGGGCACCAACACGGTGCCGGCCTGCGACAAAGTATTCGGCCCCGGCAATGCGTGGGTGGATGAGGCCAAGCGGCAGGCGGCGCAGCGCCCCGGTGGTCTTGCCATCGACATGCCAGCGGGGCCATCGGAAGTATTGGTGATCGCCGATGCCGGTGCGACCCCCGCATTCGTGGCGGCCGATCTGCTCTCGCAGGCCGAACATGGGCCGGATTCGCAAGTGTTGTTGCTGACCGATAGCGCAGACATGTTGGATGCCGTGGCGACACAAGTCGATGCGCAATTGGCGCAATTGCCACGCGCTGATATCGCAACACAATCGTTGAGCCGTTCGCGTTTGATCTTGGTGCAGGACATCGCGCAGGCGATCGGGATCAGCAATCGCTACGCGCCTGAACACTTGATCTTGTCGGTGCGTGAACCACGCGCCTGGCTGGATATGATTTGCAACGCAGGCAGTGTTTTTCTGGGCGACTACACCCCCGAAGCCTTGGGCGATTACTGTTCGGGAAGCAATCATGTATTGCCCACTGGCGGCGCCGCACGGGCGTGGAGTGGGCTGTCGGTGGGAAGCTTCCAGAAGGCGATCAGCGTGCAGGAAGCCAGCCGCACGGGGATCGCCAATGCGGGGCCATGTGCAGTCACGCTGGCGTATGCCGAAGGCTTGCAGGCCCATGCGCGGGCAGTGGAAGTGCGGCTGGAGCAGGTGGCATGAAGACCACCGTGAATGCCTTGCTGCGCGATGACCTGCGCACATTTGCGGGCTATCAGTCGGCGCGCACGGCCAGCCTGCAAGGGGAGGTCTGGCTCAACGCCAACGAATCGGCATGGGCCAATGCTGCAGATGCCGATGCGCGTTTGCGCCGCTACCCGCAGCCGCAGCCGCAAGCCTTGCGCGAGTGCATGGCGCAGTTGTACGCGGTGGCACCGGAGCAACTCTTGATCGGGCGTGGCAGCGATGAGGCCATTGATCTGTTGGTGCGTGCGTTTTGCGCGCCGGGGCAGGGCCGCATCGTTATCGCAACGCCGGTGTTCGGCATGTATGCGGTGTGCGCGAAGTTGCACGGTGCAAGCATCATCGATGTGCCGCTGGTCGACAGTGATGTCGGCCTGTGTGCGGATGTGCCGGGAATGGGGGACGCTGCATTGGCGCAAAACGCCACACTGCTGTTCCTGTGCTCGCCGGGCAATCCGTCGGGCGAATTGCTGAGCCTGGAGGCCATTGCCACACTGGCGCAGCGATTGCGCGGCCGTTGCATGGTGGTGGTGGATGAGGCGTATCTGGAGTATGCCGATGCGCCCTCGGCCACGACATTGCTCAGTGAGCACGACAATATCGCGGTGCTGCGTACCCTGTCGAAAGCGCATGCATTGGCGGCGGCAAGAGTGGGCTGCGTCATCGGATCGCGTGAACTGATCGAAGCACTACGCCGTTGCCAGGCGCCGTACCCGGTGCCGCAACCCGTTGCAGCCGCCGCGCTTGCGGCACTGGCACCGCAGGCATTGGCAGTCACGGCAAGTCGTATCAATGACGTGCGTGAAGCACGCCGGCAATTGCAGGCAGGCTTGCTGCGCTTGCCGGCTGTGCGCCGGGTGTATGCGTCTGCAGGTAATTTTTTGCTGGTGCGCTTTGTCGATACCGATGCCGCATTTGCGGCGCTGTTGGCTGCCGGTGTGGTGGTGCGCGATATGCGCGCCATGCCGCAACTGGGCGATGCACTGCGCATCACGGTGGGTACGCAAGAGGAATGCGACCGTGTATTGGCAGCACTGCAGGCCGTGTGCGAGGTGACGGCATGAGCCTGCAAAAAATCCTGTTTGTGGATCGCGATGGCACCTTGATCGAGGAGCCTGAGGATTTCCAGATCGATGCCTATGAAAAATTGCGCTTCGTGGAAGGCGTGATTCCAGCCATGCTCAAACTGCGCGATGCCGGCTATGCGTTTGTCATCGTCAGCAATCAGGATGGCTTGGGTAACGCCGCCTATCCGCAAGCAAATTTCGATGGCCCGCATGCCTTGATGAAACAGATTTTTGCCAGCCAAGGCATCGTGTTTCGTGATGAATTCATCGACATCAGCTTTCCGCAGGACAACACGCCCAATCGCAAACCCGGCATCGGCATGCTGCTGGGCTATCTGCAAGACCGCACAATTGACTGGTCACGCAGCGCGATGGTGGGCGACCGCATGACCGATATCCAATTTGCCGAGAACATGAAGATTCGCGGCTTCCAGCTGAAGACCACACAATTTGGCGGGCAATGGGATTGGGCCGGGATTGCACATGCACTGGCCGATGCACCGCGCCGTGCCAGCGTGGTGCGCAACACCAAGGAAACCAAAATCCAAGTCGAGATCGATCTGGATCGCGTGGCCGAACCGAAGATTGCCACCGGGCTGGCGTTCTTCGACCACATGCTGGAGCAGATCGGCAAGCACGGCGGCTTTGCGCTAGATATCCGCTGTGATGGCGATTTGCACATCGACGAACACCACACGGTGGAAGATACGGCGCTGGCGCTGGGGCAGGCCTTGCGTGAGGCCTTGGGCGATAAGCGCGGCATCCGGCGCTATGGCTTCATCTTGCCGATGGACGAATGTCTGGCGCAGGCTGCGCTGGATTTTTCCGGCCGCCCGTATTGCGTGTTCAATGCACACTTCAAGCGCGAGCGCGTGGGTGATCTGCCCACTGAATTGGTGCCGCATTTCTTCCGGTCGCTGTGCGATGCCGCAGGGTTGAATCTCAACCTCAGTGTGACCGGCGATAACGATCACCACCAGATCGAGGCGTGCTTCAAAGCCTTGGCGCGTGCACTGCGACAAGCGATCAGGCGTGAAGGCGCAGACCTGCCTTCGACCAAGGGCGTGCTGTGACTGCCGTCGCTGTCATTGATGCGGGCGGGGCCAATTTCGGCTCGGTCTGCTACGCGCTGGAGCGATTGGGCGTGCAGCCGCGCATCGTGCGCGATGCCGATGGCCTGCGCACCGCAACACGGGTGATCCTGCCCGGCGTGGGCGCGGCGGCGCCGGCGATGCGGCTGTTGCGCGAACGCGGCTTTGCCGATGTCTTGCCCACGCTTGCCGTGCCGTTGCTCGGCATCTGTTTGGGCATGCAATTGCTGTTTGAGGCGTCCGACGAAGGCGATGTGAACTGCCTTGGTTTGTTGCCGGGGCGGGTGCACAAACTGCAAGCTGGCGCGGGGTTGCGGGTGCCGCATATGGGTTGGAATGCTTTGCAGCCAGTGCACGCCTCGCCGCTGCTGGATGGTGTGGGTGAGGCGAGTGTGTATTTCGTGCATGGCTATGCCGCGCCGGTCACCGATGCCTGCATCGCCAGTTGTACGCATGGGGCCACGTTTGCGGCGGTGGTGCAGCGTGGCAAGGTGGCGGGCATGCAATTTCATCCCGAACGTTCCGGCGTTGCGGGTGCACGCTTGTTGTCGAATTTCCTGCAATGGAGTGGGGTATGAGCTTTACCGTGTATCCCGCCATCGATGTGCGCGCTGGGCGCGTGGTGCGCTTGCGGCAGGGCGATTATGCAGAGGAGACGCGCTATGCCGATGATCCACTTGTGCTGGCCCAGCGCTATGCGGATGCCGGTGCGCGCTGGCTGCACCTGGTGGATCTGGATGCTGCCAAAGCCGGCGGCTATACCTTGCTGCCGTTATTGCAATCGATTTGTCAGACCACAGGGTTGCAGGTGCAAACCGGCGGCGGCGTGCGCCGTCGCGAAGATGTGCAACAACTGCTGAGTGCAGGTGCACAGCGCGTGGTGGTGGGCTCGCTGGCGGTGCGCGAGCCTGCCTTGGTACTGGATTGGTTGTCGGCGTTTGGCGGCGATGCGTTGACTATTGCCCTGGATACACGGCAGGACGACAGCGGGCAGTGGCGCCTGCCCGTGCATGGTTGGACACAAACAGCGAACGACACGCTGGATACGTTGGCGGCACGCTATGCCAAGTCGGGTTTGCGCCATATGTTGTGTACCGACATCGCCCGCGATGGCATGTTGTCGGGGCCGAATATCGCGCTGTATCAACGTCTGCGTGCCGCACATCCAATGCTTGCCATCCAGGCCAGCGGCGGCGCACGCAATGAGGAGGATGTGATGGCGGCGCGTGCAGCAGGTTGTGCCGGCATCGTGCTGGGCAAGGCATTGCTGGATGGCAATCTGCAAATTCCGGCAGCACTGGCATGTTGAGCCGCCGCATCATTCCGTGTCTGGATGTGCGCGATGGTCGCGTGGTGAAGGGCGTGCGCTTTCGTGACCATGTGGATATGGGCGACATCGTCGAATTGGCGCTGCGCTACCGCGATGCCGGCGCGGATGAGTTGGTGTTTTACGATATTGCGGCCAGCCCTGAACAACGCAGCGTGTCACGCGATTGGGTGGAACGCATCGCCCGTATCCTTGATATTCCGTTTTGCGTGGCCGGTGGCATTCGCAGCGTGGAGGATGCGCGTGCGGTGCTGTTTGCCGGGGCCGATAAAGTGTCGATCAACACCCCTGCGTTGGAACGCCCGCAATTGATCGCGGAATTGGCCGATGCCTTTGGTGTGCAGTGCGTGGTGGTGGGGATTGATTCGGTGCGCGAAGCCGATGGGCAGTGGCGCGTGCGCAGCCACACCGGTAATCCGGAGGCGATGCGTGCGCCCGACAAAACCACGTTGGATTGGGTGTGCCAGGCGCAGCAGTTGGGTGCCGGCGAGATCGTGCTCAATTGCATGGGCAGCGATGGCGTGCGCACTGGCTATGACATCGATCAACTGCGTGCCGTACGCGAGCTGTGCAGCGTGCCATTGGTGGCCTCGGGCGGTGCTGGCACGGCTTTGCACTTTGCCGATGTATTCCAGCAGGCCGATGTGGATGGCGCACTGGCGGCCAGCGTGTTTCACTCCGGCGCAATTGCTATTCCGGAACTCAAACAATACCTGCGCGGGCAGGGCATCGAGGTGCGTTTGTGAGTACGACGATCGACATCGAAACCTTGGCTTGGGACAAACAAAACGGCCTGTTGCCCGCCATCGTGCAAGACGCCACCACCCTGCGCGTATTGATGCTGGGCTATATGAACAAGACTTCGCTGGCGGCCACGCTGGCCAGTGGGCGAGTGACGTTTTTCAGCCGCAGCAAACAACGCTTGTGGATGAAGGGAGAGACCTCCGGGCATGTATTGGAGGTGGTGTCGATTGCGGCCGATTGCGATGCCGATACCCTGCTGGTGCAAGCACATCCGCACGGATCCACCTGCCACCTTGAGCGCGCCAGTTGTTTTGCCGATGCGCCTGCTGATGGCTTGATGGAACTGGATGCGCTGATTGCGCAGCGCGCCAGTGAGCGACCCGCGGGCAGCTATACCACCCAATTGTTTGAGTCCGGGATTCGCCGCATCGCGCAGAAGGTGGGCGAAGAAGGCGTGGAAACCGCGCTGGCGGCGGTGGTGCAAGACGATGCCGCTTTGCTGGGTGAAGCGGCGGATTTGTTCTATCACCTGACCGTGCTGCTGCGCGCACGCGGGTTGTCGCTAACGGATGCCAAGCGGGTGCTGGCGGCAAGACGAGGTTGAATTCAAGCCGCGCTGATCGAATGCCGCACGCAGTTGCGGCCATCGTGTTTGGCGCGATACAGCGCTTCATCGGCCAAGCGGATGGCTTCGTCCGGCGGAATGTCTTGCTCCGTGCCAATCGTGTGTACACCAATACTGGCACTGAGTTGAATCACGTGGCCGTGACTGTGGATGATGGTTTGCTGGATGCGCAAGCGCACGGTTTCGGCAGTTTGCAGCGCCATGCGGGCGTCGGTGCCAGGCAGGATCAACACAAACTCCTCGCCACCGTAGCGCGCCGCCAAACCGTTCAAGGTTTGTGCAATTTCATTGATGCTGCGCGAGATCGATTTCAAACAGTCATCGCCCACCAAGTGGCCATATTGGTCATTGATGCGCTTGAAGTGGTCGATATCCAGCAACAGCAGGGCTTGTGATTTGCGTTTGTTGCCGCTGGTGTCCAAGGCCTTGGTCAATGCCTCATGGAAATGGCGACGGTTGTAGGCACCTGTCAGCGGGTCACGTCGGCTGAACTCCTGCAACTTGACATTGGCCTCGCCCAATTGCGCCAAGGTTGTGCGCAATTCACGGGTGCGATCGATCAAGCCGCGCTCCAGGCGTTCGTTGACATCGTGCACCAGTCGGATATTGTCGTCGCGCAGCCCGGCGTAGCGGTGCCCCAGTGCCAGTGACAGCAACAGCAATTCCAGTGCCGAACCAATCTGCACGCCGTACTGGGTCCAGAAACTTTGCGGCAGAATGGCGAAGGCGAGCAGGGTGAACGCGGTGGTGCCGATCAAGAACATCGACCATGCCAGCAAGAACAAGCGGGCCGGTTTGTAGCCGCGCAGCAACATCACCACCGAAGCAGTGATGATCCACGCGATCCCCAGCAACACTGCACGCGAGACTATCGGCGTCGCGGTGCTGTATGGCAGCCAAATCGAGGCCACGCCCATCGTGCCGAACACACCCACCATCACCAAACACGCGATATTGCCTGCGGGCCAGCGTGCTTGCAGATCCAGAAAACTGCGCGAGAACATCTGCATGCCCATCAAGGCCAGGCAGATGGAGATGGGGACGGCAGCATCGGCCAACCACGCCGATGTGGGCCAAAGGTACTCAAACCCGTAGCCGTTCAAAGTGAACAACACCAGTCCAAACGCCAGCGTGTGCAGCAAATACCAGAAGTAGCTGCCATCCCGCAGCATCAGCCACAGCACCAGATTGTAGCACAGCAATGCCAGCACGATGCCGTAATACAGACCATTGGCAAATTGGGTATCGCGCATCAATTCGGCAAACGCCTGTGGCGTGAACAACACCAATGGCACCTGCATCGAGCTTTCGCTCTGTACCCTCAGCAACAATTCCACCCGCGTGTCGGCAGGCAAATCCACCCTGAAATTGGGATGCCGGAAACGCACGAAGCGGTTGTAGAAGGGCACATGGTCGCCGCCCTGTTGATGCTCCACATGCCCATCGGGGTAGCGCAGGTATAAATCCAAGTTGTCGCTCAGTGCGTATTCCTGCACCAGCAGCCAGCGTGGTTCGTCCCGCTGCATGTTCTCGATCGGCAGGTAAAACCAATACGCGCCGGTTTGAAAACCGAACGCGGGGTTGCCACCCGGCAGCGGTGCAAATACGTCGGTTTGTGCTTGTGCAAAGGCTTGTTCTGGGCTGGCGTTGGCATGCTGGTCGTGCCAGTAGCGCAATCCCGGTGACAATTGGAAACTGCTGTCGCCAGCATCCAGGCGCAATGCTGGGGGGGCGGACGCCATTGCAGGAAGCGTGGCACACAAACATGCGGCCAGCGCCAGCAGCAGGACTGCCCAAGCACGCCAACGTGCGTATCGACCGATTGCTGAATAACCCATCCCCATGGCGGCATTCTAGTGCAGGGCCATTCAGATTGCGCATAATAGGCAATGCATAAACTATTCTTGGCCGGACTCCTGTTGTTGGCACCGGTTGCGCAGGCGGAAACGGTGTCCTGTGTTCCGGTTGATGTGGAAGCCCCACAGGCGCTGCCGCATACCGATGGCTGGCGTGGTGCGGGCTGTCTCGACTATCGCCGTGTGCCCGCCGGCGCGGCGGGGCCCACCGCGCAGGTGTTGGTGTTTGGTGACCCGCAGGTAAAGTCGGATGCCGATGTGGATTATTTCCGCCGCGACATCGTGCAGCCCGTCCACGGGCGCGTCGCGGCCACGCTGGGGCTGACCTTGGGCGATCTGGTGGACGATGTGCCGGCGCTACTGCCCACCGTCAAGCAGGTGACTGAAACTTTGGGCGTGCCGTGGCTATACGCGCCCGGCAACCATGATGTCGACCCCGGCGCGACCAGCGATGCGACAGCGCTTGCCACATTCCGTCTGGTTTACGGTGCCGATACCCGCGCACGGCAAACAGCGCTGGCCAACTTCATCGCGCTGGATGATGTCATCACCTTGCCCGGGCAGAAGCCTGCGTATATCGGCGGCTTCCGTGAAGATCAGTACGCGTTTCTGCAGCGCTATTTGCCGACGTTGGACAAGTCCAAACTGCTGGTGCTGGCCATCCACATTCCGCTGTTTGATGAAGTGGACAAGAAGAACTTTCGCGCGGCTGACCGTGCACGCTTGTTCGCATTGCTGGCACCGTTTCCGCATGTGTTGGTGCTCAGTGCGCACAGCCATAATCAGCGGCATGTCTTTCACACCGCGGCAGATGGCTGGTTGGGTGCAAGCCCGTTGCATGAATTCAACTTGGGCGCGGCGTGTGGCTCGTACTGGTCGGGGGCCAAAGATGCCGAAGGCCTGCCCGATGCGCGCATGGACGATGGCACGCCCAATGGCTACGCCGTCCTCACGGTGAAACCTGCGGGCGAATACGCATTGACATGGCAACCGGCACATCACGCGCCAAATACGCAAATTGGCCTGCATGCACCCAAAGTGCTGCGTCGCGGCGCGTATCCGGCATGGGGCGTATTTGCCAATTTCTACATGGGTGATAACGATTCCAAGCTGGAGTTCCGTGTGGATGGCGGCGCGTGGATGCCGATGAAAAAAGTGCTGCTACCGGATCCGGCATTGACCGAGGAAAACATGCGCGACGATCAAACCACGGTGTTGCGTGGCTTTGATCGTTCGCCGGAAGCGGCGGTGTCTCCGCATTTATGGCGTGGCGCATTGCCCACCAAGCTCGCTGCGGGCGTGCATCAAGTGGACGTGCGTGCCTTCGACCGTTGGCGCGGGGAAGTGACCGCGACCACGCGTTATACGCTGCTGGAGCAGTGAGTCGCGGCCAGAGGCCGCTCCTGCAGGGAGCACCGCTGGTGGGAGCGCGCTCTGCGCGCGACAGGGCATCCCAAGTCGCGGCCAGGGGCCGCTCCCACAAAAGCAGAGCCTCCCACGAAAGCAGAGCCTCTCTGCATTTGTAGGAGCGCGCCCTGCGCGCGACATGTCACGGGGTGATCTGCGCGAACGATTCGACCCGCAGGTGCCCGTTGGCGGCATCCCCCGAACGCGGTTGCGGGTAGTCGTTGCGGCGGTCCAGCAATGCCGTGCGCAGGCCTGCGTCGCGGGCGGCGTCGAGTTCGGCCACGACATCGGACAAAAACACAATGTCGTGTGCGGCTTGCCCCAATTGCCGGGCAATCACGCGATAACTTTCGGCCTCACGTTTGCCACCCACTTCGGTATCGAAGAAGCCGCAAAACAGCGGCGTCAAATCCCCTGCATCGGTATGCGCAAACAACAGTTTTTGCGCCGGCACCGAGCCGGACGAATACACCGCCAGCCGATGCCCCGCTGCGTGCCACTGGCGTAGTGCAGGGGCAACATCCGGGTACAGCGGCGCGGTGAAGTCACCGTCCTGATAGCCGGCTGCCCAGACCATGCCTTGCAGCGCTTTCAGCGCGGTGTGCTTGCGGTCGGTATCGATCCAGCCTTGCAGGGTTTCCACGATCACCGCGTCCTGGCAGGCGCTGGCGGAAATTTCGATGGCCACTTGATCCAGCCAGTGGCGCACCTCGGCCTCGTGCCCATGTTCGCGCACAAAGCCGGGCAGGGCCGCACGCGCATACGGAAACAGCACGTCCTTGACGAAGGAAATACTGGAAGTGGTGCCTTCGATGTCGGTGAGGATGGTGGTCATGGCAAGCGCAGGGCTACTCATGCCGCGGAAACCGCAACGCGATATCGCTGCCGGTGAAATACCCCACCCAACCATCTTGCTCGGTGAAAAAGCGAATCGCCACAAAACTGGGCTGCGGGCCCATATCAAACCAATGCGTTGCGCCATCGGGGACGGAAATCAGGTCACCGGCTTCGCACAGCACTTCATAGACCTTGCCGCCCACGTGCAAATTGAACTGGCCGCTGCCGGCCACGAAGAAGCGCACTTCGTCTTCCTTGTGCGCATGTTCGTCCAGGAACTTGGCGCGCATCGCCTCGCGGTTGGGGTTGTCGGGTGCAATGCTGACCACATCCACACTCCTGAAGCCGCGTGCGGCCACCAGCCGGTCGATATCGGACTTGTAGGCGGCCATGATGGCCTCGGCAGGGTCACCGGGAATCACCGGATGCGCGGGTTGCCATTGCTCGAACGCCACCCCGATATCTTTGAGGGCATCGGCGATGTCGGCGTGCGCATGTAGAGTGTGCGTCGGCGTGTGCGGGTCGTTGTCGTGAAAGATGCGAAGACGGCTCATCAGGATTCCTTTAGCGCGCGCCCAGCCGGCGCATTTCCAGCTCGCAACCGAGCATGAATTCAAACGCATCCAGATGTCGGCGCGCTTCGCTGATATCGCGGCCCCAGGCGTACAGCCCGTGCCCGGCGATCAGATAACCCCATTGGTTGGGTTGGGTGAGCACCGCATCCACGCTGGCAGTCAACGTGTCCATATCCTGCGAATTGGGCACCACCGGCAAATCCACTTCGGTTTCGTGGGTGGCGTGGCCGCGCAGGGCTTTGAACAATTCGTAGCCACGCAGCGGGACATGGCCCGTTTGGGCATACAGCAGGCCGGCAATGGTTTGCGTGGGCGAGTGGGTGTGCAGCACCGCGCCCACATCCGGGAACTTGCGATACAAATGGGTGTGCAGCGCCGCTTCCGCCGATGGCCGGTGGTGGGTGGCGACAGGCTCATTGCCCATGTTGACCACCATGATGTCGGCTTCGGTCAGGCGGCCCTTGTCTTTGCCGGAAATGGTGATGGCGGCGTGCTCTGGCCCCATGCGGATGGAGAAATTGCCGGCGGTGGCGGGGGTAAAGCCCTTGGCGGCCAACTCACGGGTATGGGTGATGATCTGCGCGGCGCAGCCGGCGTACAGATTGTGGTCGAAGGCGGGTGTGTTCATGTGCGCAGTTTAGCGGGTGCCGGCCCGATCCCGAATGCCCATTGGCTTGGCGGGTATGCTGATTATTCAGGCCGTGCTTGTTGCCCGTAGGTCTTGAATTTTTCCACCACCACGGCCATTTCTTCGGCAGACAGGTTGCGGGTGTGGCCCAGCGAGCGTGCCAGCAGATATTGGCGTGCCAGATTCTCCACTTCCTCGGCCAGCGCATAGGCGGCCGACAGACTGGTGCCGGTGCTGACTTGGCCATGGTTGCCCATCAAGCATGCACGCAGGCCGCCCTGCAGCGCCTGCATGATGCTGGCCGACAACTCTGGCGTGCCGAAGGTGGCGTAGTCGGTGCAGGGAATGCGGTCACCGCCGGCCACCGCCACCATGTAATGGAAGGCCGGGATTTCTTCGCCCAAACA
>DAORUL010000015.1:17984-23423 GCA_035433165.1 Thermomonas sp.
CGGCAGTGGTCAATCAGCGACTGGCGGGCGGCGCGTTCGTGGTCGTGCAAATGATGCGTATTGGGCATGCGCAAATCATAACGGAAGGCCATAACGAAAAACCCGGCCGAAGCCGGGTTTTTGGTGACACTTGCCGAATCGATCAGGCCTGCGGGCCTTCGTGGAACGGCGGCTCCGCATCCATCTTCGGCGCGTTCGGGTGATCCACGCCGCGTGCCAATTCGCTCTTGCGATAGCCATACAGCGCGTACACGATCAAGCCGATGATGGCCCAGCCAAAGAACAGGCCGATGGTGTACATCGACAGGTTCAAGAACAGCAGCAGGCAGCCGGCAATCGCCAACGGGCATACCAGCCACGCCATCGGGGTGCGGAACGGACGATGACGGTTCGGCTCGCGCTTGCGCAGGATCAGCACGCCGGCAGCCACCGCCATGAACGCGAACAAGGTGCCCGAGTTGGAGATGTCGGCCAGGATGCCCACCGGGAACATCGCCGCAAACAACGCCACGAAAATGCCGGTGATGATGGTGACGACATGCGGGGTGTGGAACTTCGGATGCACCTTCGACAGCACTTCCGGCAGCAGCCCGTCACGCGACATGGTGAAGAAAATGCGGGTCTGGCCGTAGATCATCATCAGCACCACTGACGGCAGCGCCAGCGCCGCAGCCAAGCCAATGAAGTTGCCTACCTTGGCAAACCCGATCACCTTCAGCACATGCGCCAGTGGCTCCTTGCTGCACACCAGTGCGTCCGAGCCTGCGCAAGCCGCTGCCATTTCCGGGGTGCCCGGATGCAGCGCAATGCCATTGACGATCATCGGCTGCGAACCAATCGAACCCACCGCGCCGTAGCCCACCAGCATGTAGAAAACGGTGCACACCAGCAGCGAGCCGATCAGACCGATCGGGATGTTGCGGTTGGGGTTCTTGGTTTCTTCCGCAGCGGTGGACACCGCATCGAAGCCGACATAGGCGAAGAAAATTGACGCCGCTGCACCCAGCACGCCCACGCCACCCATTGGACTGCCCCAACCGGTGGGGAAGAACGGGTGGAAGTTGGTGTCCTTGGCGGCCGGCACCGCGATGAAGACAAACGCGGTCAGCGCGATGACCTTGATCAGCACCAGTACCGCATTGACCTTGGCCGATTTCGATGTGCCAAACACCAGCAGGGCGGTGATCACCAGCGAGATCGAGAACGCCAGCACATTGAAGGCACCGCCATCCATGGGCCCAGTTTTGAGTGCGGCGGGTAGCTCAATGCCGGCACTGGCCAACAGGCCATTCATATAGCCAGACCAGCCCACCGCCACTGCGCCGGCGGCCACCGCATATTCCAGCACCAGTGCCCAACCCACCGTCCAGGCGATGGCTTCACCCATCACTGCGTAGGTGTAGGTATAGGCGGAGCCAGCCACCGGTACCATCGAGGCCAATTCGGAATACGCCAGTGCGGCAAGTGCGCACACCACGGCGGCAATCACGAACGCCACCATCATGGCTGGGCCGGCTTTCTGGCCAGCTTCGGCGGTCAGCACGAAGATGCCGGTGCCAATAATCGCGCCGATACCCAGCATGGTGAGTTGGAAGGCACCGAGTTGGCGTGTGAGTGCCTTTTTCTCGGCAGTTTCAAGAATCTTGTCAAGCGGCTTGACGCGCTGGAACAGCATCAGGTGACTCCCCGGTGGATGGTGAATGGGCAGCAAGCCCCAGCTCGCCGCAAGCCGCCGACCTTATACGGTCATGGCCATTCAGCACAAGCGCTAGCGGTCATGGCAGGCGATAATGGGCGCATTCAGTCATCGGAAACCTGTGTTGCATGGACGCCGAACTTGCCAGCGCCTTGACCACCTATGCCGCACGCTGGCCGCAGGAAGCCGCCACCGTGGCGCTGTTCCACACCTTGCTGGACGATGCCCAAAACCCGTTCCAGCGCGAACGTCTGGCGGGGCATTTCACCGCCTCGTGCTGGCTGGTCAGCGCAGACGGCGCGCGCGTGCTGCTCACCCACCATCGCAAGCTGGGGCTGTGGCTGCAGCTGGGGGGACACGCCGATGGTCAGCGCGAGTTGAGTGCGGCCGCGCTGCGCGAAGCGGAAGAGGAATCGGGCCTTGCCGGGTTGACGATCGCGCCGGAGATTTTTGACTTGGATCGCCACCGCATCCCCGCGCACAAAACCGTGCCGGAACACTGGCATTACGACGTGCGGTTTGTGGTGCGTGCAGGCACCGATGAGGCCTACACCATCAGCGAAGAATCACTGGATTTGGCATGGCGCGACATTGCCGAATTGGCCGCTGACCCAGACGCCGACCCGTCGGTGCGACGGATGGCGGAAAAGTGGTTGGTGCAGGGCTGACTCAATACAACACCCGCGTCCGCAACGTGCCCGGGATTGCTGCCAGCTCGTCCTTGATCACGCCGGCCTTCGCCTCGTCGGCGGTGATGTCGATCACCACATAGCCCAGCTTCGGGTCGGTGCGCAGGAACTGGCCGTCGATATTGACGGCGTGGCGGCTGAAGATGTCGTTGATCTTCGACAACACACCCGGCACGTTGCGATGGATATGCAGCAGACGCAGGCTGCCGGCGTGTTCGGGCAGGGTCACTTCGGGGAAATTGACCGACGACAGCGTGCTGCCGTTATCGCTGTAGCGCACCAGTTTGGCTGCCACTTCCACGCCGATATTGTCCTGCGCCTCCAGTGTGCTGCCGCCGATATGCGGGGTCAGAATCACGTTGTCGAACCCGCGCAACGGCGACTGGAATGCATCACCATTGGCCTTGGGTTCGACCGGGAACACATCCACCGCTGCACCGCCCAACTGGCCTGATTGCAGCGCCGCGGCCAAGGCCTCGATCACCACCACCGTGCCGCGTGCCGCATTGATCAGATGCGCGCCGCGCTTCATTTTCGCAATCTGTTCGGCACCGATCATCCATTGCGTGGACGGCGTTTCCGGCACATGCAGGGTGACAATATCGGCGCGTGCCAGCAGATCCTCCAGCCCCGCTGCCGGCTGCGCATTGCCCAGCGCCAGCTTGGTGTCGATATCGTGGAAAATCACCCGCATGCCCAGTGCTTCGGCCAGCACGCCCACTTGGGTGCCGATATGGCCGTAGCCCACGATGCCAAGGGTCTTGCCGCGCACCTCGTGGCTGCCGGTGGCGGCTTTCGACCACCCGCCGCGATGGCATTCGGCATTTTTTTGCGGGATGCCGCGTGCCAGCAGCACTGCTTGCGCCACCACCAATTCGGCCACGCTGCGGGTATTGGAGTAGGGTGCATTGAACACCGGAATACCGGCCTGTTCAGCAGCCTCCAAATCCACTTGATTGGTGCCGATGCAGAAGCAGCCAACCGCCAGCAAGCGCTTGGCCTCGGCCAATACCTCGGCGGTGAGCTGGGTGCGCGAACGCAGGCCCACGATATGCGCCTCGCTGATGCGCGCCTTCAACTCGTCTTCCGGCAGCGCCTTGCCGTGGTATTCGATCTGGCTGTAGCCGGCCGCCTGGAAAATCTCCACCGCAGTCTGGCTGACCCCTTCCAGCAGCAGCACCCGGATGTCCTGTTTCGGGAAGGAGGTCTTCTTGCTGGCCATGCGTGCAGGGTTCCGGGCGGGGAGTGAAGACCGACTATAGCCACAAATCAAGCGCAAATGTTGCACTGCGACATGCTATTTTTCGAGCAACCCATGCCAAATGATTGTTCAGCGCGGCGGCTGTGCCAGCGATGCTGGTCACTGCATCCGCACGTCAGGAAAACCGCCCATGACCGATCCCCGCCTTGCTGCACTGAACGCTGCGCTGCCCACACTGCGCCTGCTGACTGATCCGGCCGATCTGGAGCACTACGGCCGTGACTGGACCCGGCGCTGGGCGCCCGCGCCCTTGGCCATTGCCCTGCCAGGCAGTGTGGATGAGGTGCAGGCGGTGGTGCGCTGGGCCAATGCGCAGGGTGTGGCCATCGTGCCTTCGGGCGGTCGCACCGGTCTGTCGGGGGGGGCGGTGGCAGCCAATGGCGAGCTGGTGGTGAGTCTGCAGCGCATGACACAGGTGCTGGCCTTCGATGCGGTGGATCGCACGCTCACGGTGCAGGCCGGCGTCGCCTTGCAAACCGCGCAAGACGCCGCCCGCGAACACGGCTTGCAGTACCCGGTGGATTTCGCGTCACGCGGTTCGTGCAGCATCGGTGGCACGATCGCCACCAATGCCGGTGGCATTCGCGTGGTGCGTTATGGCAACACGCGCGAGTGGGTGGCCGGCCTGAAAGTGGTCACCGGCAGCGGCGAGCTGGTCGAGCTTGGGCGTGCGCTGGTGAAAAATTCCAGTGGGTACGACTTGCGGCATCTGATGATTGCCTCGGAAGGCACCCTGGGCTTGATCGTGGAAGCCACGCTCAAACTCACCGACCCGGCGCCGCCCAGCAATGTCATGTTGCTGGCGCTGCCCTCGTTCGATGCGCTGATGCAGGTGTTTGCCACCTTCCGTGCGCGCTTGCAGTTGCAGGCCTTCGAATTTCTGACCGATGTGGCGCTCAAACACGTCCTTGCGCATGGCGCGCAGCCGCCATTTGCAGAAACCCATCCGTATTACGTTGTGACGGAATTTGCCAGTGACGAAGCCAGCGAGGCCGACGCCTTGGCGGCATTCGAGCAGTGCATGGCGCAGGGTTTGGTCAGCGATGGCGTGATCAGCGCCAGCGATGCCCAAGCGGCGCAGTTGTGGCGTTTGCGCGAGGGCATCACCGAAAGTCTGGCCAGGTATGTGCCGTACAAAAACGATGTGTCAGTGCGCATCTCTGCAATGCCGGCATTTTTGCAGGCCACACAAGCGTTGCTGGGCAAGGAATACCCGCAGTTTGAGGTGGTGTGGTTTGGCCATATCGGTGATGGCAACCTGCACATCAATATCCTGAAGCCCGATGCCATGTCGCAAGCCGACTTCGTGGCCGATTGCGAACGGGTGACAAAACTATTGGCGCAAGTATTGGAAGCGCACGCCGGCAGTATCTCCGCCGAACACGGCATTGGCTTGGTGAAGAAGCCTTACCTGGGCTGCACCCGCAGCGCCGCTGAAATCGCGGTGATGCGGGGGATCAAGGCAGTGCTGGATCCCAATGGCATCATGAATCCGGGCAAGGTGTTCGAACCGTAAGGCCGCGTGGGAGCGCGCCCTGCGCGCGACAGACCTGGAATAACAGTCGCGGCCAGGGGCTGCTCCTACCGGGCCAGCCTTGCATCCAATTTCTCGCGGATCGCCGGCCACTCTGCATCGATGATGGAATAGCAGACGGTATCGCGCAGGCTGCCGTCCTTGTGGCGTTTGTGTTGGCGCAGCACGCCGTCCTTGTGCGCGCCCAAACGCTCGATTGCGGCCTGCGAGCGCAGGTTGGCGTGGCTGGTATGCAGGTACACCGTGCGCATGCCCAAGG
>DAORUL010000015.1:23523-24824 GCA_035433165.1 Thermomonas sp.
CCGGTGGTGGTGTTGACCCACACTTTTTCACCGCTGCCGATGTACTCGGGCACCATGATTTCAATGCCGGTGGACAGCTTGGCCGGCTTCGGACGCTTGGTGGCGGTGCCGCCCTTGAGTTCCGGCGGGGTTTCGATGACTTCCATCGCCACGCTCTGCGGCAATTGGATGGCCACTGGTGCATCGTCGATCAATTGCACGTAGATGCCGGTCAGGTCATCCACGATGTAGCCGGCGGCTTCGCCAATCGCATCGGGGTCCAGCGTGTACGGGGTGTAGTCCTCGTCATCAAGGAACACGAAGGCATCGCCATCCTTGTACGAATAGGTGCATTGGCGGCGGCTCATGTCCACTTCGCGCAAATCGTCATCGCCATCAAAACTGGAATCCAGTTTGTTGCCGCCGGGGATGGAATACATCACGAAACGAAAGCGCACATTGCCACCACGACCTTGCGGGCTGCTGCGTTCGATATCGCGGATTTGATACACGCCGTTGTTGAATTCGACGACGTTGCCTTTCTTGATGTCGCAAGCTTTCATAAATATCTCGTGGGGTACGTTCGTGAATTACTTGGAGGCCAGGCGGGTTGCGCCATCCAGCCGGATGGTTTCGCCGTTGAGGTAGGTGTTGGTGAGGATGTAGGCCACCAGATCGGCGTATTCCTGCGGCTGACCCAGGCGCGACGGGAACGGAATGGTGGCCGCCAATGATTTCTGCACATCGTCCGGCATGCCGTCGACCATCGGGGTCCAGAACACACCGGGGGCCACGGTCATCACGCGGATGCCGAAGCGGGCCAGTTCGCGCGCCATCGGCAGGGTCATGCCCACCACGCCGCCTTTTGACGCCGAGTAGGCGGCTTGCCCGATCTGGCCTTCATACGCGGCCACCGAGGCGGTGTTGACGATCACGCCGCGTTCGCCGTCGCTGCCGGCTGCGTTGTGCTGCATCAGCTCGGCACAGGTCTTGGCCACGTTGAAGCTGCCCACCAGATTCACCATCACCGTGGTCTGGAACTGCGCCAGCGGCATCGCGCCGGTCTTGCCCAGCACGCGGCCCGCGCCCAGGATGCCGGCGCAATTGATGCACGCATTCAAGCCACCCAGAAAGTCTTTGGCGGCGGTCACGTTCTCGCCTACTTGCGCTTCATGGGTGACGTCGGTCTGGAAGAAGCGGGCATGGCCGGCCCCCAGTTCTGCAACCGCCACAGCGCCTTTGTCCGCATTGACATCGAACAGGGCGGCCTTGCCGCCGTGGGCAACCAGGTGCTTGGCCACGGCAAAACCGAGACCGGAGAC
>DAORUL010000016.1:0-4097 GCA_035433165.1 Thermomonas sp.
TGTCGGGCGACGTGCCGCAGAAGAAGCGCGAATCGCTGCTGAAAAAATTCCAGGCCGGGCAACTGGAAATTCTGGTGGCCACCGACGTGGCCGCACGCGGCCTGCATATCGACGGCATCAAATATGTGTACAACTACGACCTGCCGTTCGATGCCGAAGATTATGTGCACCGCATCGGCCGCACCGCACGCTTGGGCGAGGAAGGCGACGCGATCAGCTTTGCCTGCGAACGCTATGCGATGAGCCTGCCCGATATCGAGGCGTACATCGAACAAAAAATCCCCTCCGAACCCGTCACGCAAGCATTGCTGACTGCGCTGCCGCGCCCCGAGCGCGCCAAACCTGCGGCCAGTCCCGATGGCGAGACCGATGGCGACAGCATTGGCGAAATCTTCAAGGAAGTGCGCGAAGCCCGCGCCGCCGAAGACGCCAAGCGCGGTGGTGGCCGAGGTGGCCGCAGCGGTGGCGGGCGTTCGGGTGAACGCAGCGGTTCCGGCGAGCGGCGCAGTGGCGAAAGCCGTGGCCCGCGTCCGCCGCGCAAGCCGCGCGTTGACGACACGAGCAGTACGCCGGCCAGCATCCCGCAGCCCATCGCCGCAGCACCTTCCGTGGCCAGCGAAGGCGAGCGCGGCGAGCGCAAGCGCCGGCGGCGGCGGCGTGGCAAGCCGCTGGAAGCCGGTGGCGATAACGCCACATCGGCGCAGGCAGGGACACCAGCCGAGCCACGGTTTGTCCCGCCCAAATCTGCTGCAAGCGCACCCAGCACCTCGCCTTCCCTGCTCACACGCATTGGGCGCAGCTTGAGGTCGTTGGTGACGCGCTCGCCCAGCAAGCAGCACTAAGCCATCCACTTGACCGCACACAAGGCTGGCCGCCAGCGCCGACCCGGGCGATACTGCCCGCTGGCCACCTTTCTGGGCTCGCATGCCGGTTCTGCGTTTTGACAATGTCAGCAAGACCTACCCCGGCGGGCATACCGCACTGGCCGAGGTCAGCTTTGCGGTGGATGCCGGTGAGATGCTGTTTGTCACCGGCCATTCGGGCGCTGGCAAAAGCACGTTGTTGAAATTGATCCAGTTGGTCGAACGCCCCAGCCGCGGTGCGGTGCTGTTTGATGACCGCAACCTGCTGAAGGTGCGCGGTGGCGGCATCGCCAGGCATCGCCGCCAATTGGGTGTGGTGTATCAAAACCATCAATTGCTGATGGACCGCAGTGTCGCCGACAACGTGGCGCTGCCGTTGGTGCTGCGCGGAATGAAGCGCGCCGAAATCAATAAGCGGGTACGCAGCATCCTCGACAAACTCGGTCTGGCCGCGCGCGAACGTGCGCTGCCCTCGCAACTGTCGGCCGGCGAGCAGCAACGGGTGGGGATTGCACGGGCGGTGGTCGCCGAACCCGCCCTCCTCATTGCCGACGAGCCCACCGGCAATCTGGATCCGGGTTTATCGGCCGAAATCATGGGCCTGTTTGCCTCGCTGCCCGAACGCGGCACCAGCGTATTGGTGGCCAGCCATGATTTACGGCTGGTCAAACACATGCGCAAACGGGTGCTGGTGCTGGACAAGGGCCGTCTGCAAGACGACATCGCACCGGAGGATCTGGTCGATGAATGAGCGCAGTACTGCCACCCATTCCAGCCGCACGGGCGCATGGCTTGCCCATCACGGCTTCAGCCTGACCGCCAGCCTGGGCCGGATGTTGCGCACGCCATGGGCCAGTTGCCTGACGATTGCGGTGATGGCACTGGCGCTGGCCCTGCCGTTGGGGCTGTGGCTGGTACTGCAGAATGTGGCCACCCTGAGTGGACAGGTGGACGCCAGCCATGGTGTGACGTTGTATCTGAAGCCCGGTACCGACGCCGCACACACCCAAGCCGTAGCGCAATCCCTGCAGCAGCGTGCGGATGTGGCGAAGGTCGCAACCATCAGCCCCGAGCAAGCCCTGGCGGACATGCAAAAGCGCGAGGATCTGGCCACAGCCATCGACATTCTGGGTGCGGATGCCGCCCGCGCTGCATTGCCGCCAGTGTTGCAAGTGACCCCGCGCACAGGGAATACCAGCGCGCTGATCACCACCGCGCAAGCCCTGCCCGAAATCGATCGCGTGCAATTTGATGCGCAATGGCGCGACCGCTTGCAGGCATGGCTGGCGTTTGCCCTACGTACAGTGCAAGTCCTGGCTGTGCTGCTGGGGCTGGGCGCACTGCTGGTGGTGGGCAATACCGTGCGACTGGATATCCAGTCGCGCCGCGAGGAGATCGGTGTGCTGCAACTTCTTGGTGCCAGTGATGGATTTGTGCGTCGCCCCTTCCTGTATCTGGGGGCGTGGTACGGGCTTGCCGCAGGCGGTTTGGCACTGGCGATTCTGACTGCGGCACAATGGGCGCTACGGCAACCACTGGCCGATCTGGCCTCACGCTACGACAGCCGCTTCGCATTGCAGGGGCTAGACCCATTGGCGATTGTCGCCGTACTGGTGGGGGCCGGCCTGCTAGGCTGGCTGGGGGCTGGGCTGGTCACCGGCCATCAATTGCGGCAAAACCGTCCAAGGAGGGCATGAAATGGCAGACAAGCACGATCTGCGCCATGTCGTCAGCGACGCCCCCCGGGTAATGGTGGTCGATGGCAGCAAGCTGGTACGCAGATTGATTGGTGACACCCTGCGCAAGGAATTGCCCAGTGCCGATGTGGTGGGCTGCGCCGGATTGACCGAGGCGCGCGCCGCCTTGGCCGAGGGCAGCGTGGATCTGGTCACCACCGCGCTGGTATTGCCCGATGGGGATGGCTTGGCGTTGGCACGGGTGGTGCGCGAAGCTGCGGGCCAGGCGTATGTCCCCGTGATCGTGGTGTCCGGCAATGCGCAGGAAGCGTTGGAAACCCGCGCATTCACCGAGGACATCACCGACTACTTCGACAAATCGCTGGGACAAGAAGCCTTGGCCGCGTTCATTCGTGGCTATGTGCAGCCCGCCCCCATCGACGGTGCGCGGGTACTGTACGTGGAAGATAGCCGGGTGGTGGCGGTGGCCACCAAGCGCATGCTGGAGCGGCAATCCCTGCAAGTGCTGCATGTGGTCAGCGTGGAGGAAGCGCTGGATCATTTGCACAAATACATCGGTCGCAGCGATGGCGATGTGGGTGCCGACCTGATCCTCAGCGATGTGTATCTGAAAGGCCTGCTCAGCGGCCGCGACCTGCTCAACCAGATCCGTGCCGCGTTTCGCTATGGCAAGCGCAAACTGCCGATGGTGATGATGACCGGCGACGACAATCGCGATAACCAGGCCGCGCTGTTGCGCGAGGGCGCCAATGATCTGGTGCTTAAACCCATCGAAGAACGCCTGCTGGTGACCAAGGTGTTGTTCCAGTTGCGATTGTCGAAATTGGGTTGATGCGGAGTCGCCGCAGTGGACGCGGCCAAGAGCCGCACCTGCGGGGCGTCGAATTCCCCGTGGCAGCGCCTGCAGGGCTTCAAACTCCCCATGGGAGCGCGCCCTGCGCGCGACCCATCGGTACCTGGCTCACGGCTGCCAGCCGTAGCTCATCTTCAAAAACACGCTGCGCGTATTGCCGAACAGCTCGTGGTGGTCATCGTCCATGAACGCGCCATACGCAGCCCCGGCATACAACGCGGTGTGCGGGTTGAGCTTGTACGAATACACCACCTGCGCCGCCCAGTCGCGCGCGCGCTGGTTGACGGTATCCACATACAACGCCTGATCGCGTTGGATCTGGCTGCCTTGCAAGGTCAACCGCAAGCGCTGGTGCGGATCCAATTGCCAGCTGCCGCCGGCGTTCAGCACCTTGGCGATGAAAGCGGTACCGCCATCACGGCGCATGCGCTGCAAAATCACATCCCAGTTCAGTGCCACCCCGCGCCCCACTTCGGCATTGCCGAAGACTTCCAGCATGCTGCGCTGTCCGGTTTTTTCGGCGGTCAGATCCAGCATCGTCCCCACTTGCAGATTCATGCCCACTTGCACGTTGCCGAGTGGCCGGAAGCTGCCGCTGAAATCGGCGTAATGCTCGTCAAACAGCTTGCCCTTCCAAAACCGCGAGCGGGTCAATGCGTGCAGGGTCAGCCCACTTTGCATGGG
>DAORUL010000016.1:4197-23272 GCA_035433165.1 Thermomonas sp.
CCTTCCAAAACCGCGAGCGGGTCAATGCGTGCAGGGTCAGCCCACTTTGCATGGGCCCTTGCGCGTTGACCCTGCCTTCCAATTCGCGCTCCAGCAACTGCCCATCAAAGCGATGTGTGATGTCGAAGTCGGCATAGACATTGATGCGGTTGAATGCCTTGTCATCGCGATACCAGTTGTGGCCGCCGCCGAGCAGTGATTTTTCGTAGCCCACCTGGCCCATGAATCCCAAATCCGCGCGAAAGCCCGGGCTGATCGCCATATGCCACGTGGTGAGATTCCAGTTGCGATTGCTGAATGCATACTGGGCGCGCCACGCATTACCCGACGGCGTGGCATCGTTGCCCAATTCATCCTTATAACCATCCACGATGCTGGCCGGATATTCGGACTGGCTGTGCAAAAACTGCGCAGACGCGGTGTGCGGGCCTTGCTGCCAACGTGCATCGACCCCCGCCACGTTATTGGCATAGTCATCGCCACGGCGGAAGGTGCCGATCACACCCACGCTCAATTGCTTGCTGAAGTCGTGCCGATAGCGGCCGACCACAACGCTGGCCTTTTGATCCAACTGCTCGAAGCCGGAGCCCTGCACACCCGGCACCAACAGCAAGGTGGTGGCATCACGCGCCACGATTGCGCCATACGCGCCGCCATTGGTGCGGCCGGTGACGCGCAGACCAAAATCCGGATCGGCAATCTGGCGGGTGTAGAGCACATTGAACTGGCTGCTGAAATAGTCTGCGCCCTCCAGAAAGAACGGGCGCTTTTCCTGGTAGAACAGCGCAAACCCATCGTTGAAGTTGAGCTGCAACTGATCGGTTTCAACCTGTGAAAAATCGGGATTGAGGGTGGCGTTCAAGGTCATTGCCGGCGACGGTGCCCAGCTCACATCCAGCCCCGGCTCGATATTGGTTTTGCCACTGTCCCAGCGCGCCGCAGCGGTATCCCGGGTTTGGGTTTTGCCCACCGCCAGCGTGGGCACCACTTCCAGATTACGGCCCTGATGTGCGCCGGCCATGCCCTCGTATTGGCCCCATTCGCATTGGAAACATTTGGAGTCCCGCGGGACTTTGTGGCTGGTCAGCTGATGGCGCTTGTCACGCGGCCAATTGCGAAACAGCGAGATGCCCCAATGCTGGTTGTTGCCGCCGGCAGGAAAGCGCAGGGTGGAAAACGGAATCCTGATTTCAACGTCATAACCGTCGGCGGTGCGCTGGCCAGCGCTTTGCCACATCCCGTCCCAGCTCGGGTCTTCCTGGTTGTCGGCATTGGTCTCATCGCGAATCAGGTCGGCCTGTACGCCCAGTGGATTGACGATCAGTTCGTAGCCACGGCGATGGTCGTTGAAGGTATCCAGGAACACGCCCACCCAATCGTCATTGAACGCGGTATCGCGATCACCCAAATGCGCGCGAATCTTGGAGGGATCGGTGTCCAGTGCATGAAAAGCGACATACAACGCGTCGGCGGTGTAGCCAATGCGCACCGTGGTCTTGACCGGTGCGGGGCTGTTGTCGCCGGGCTGGATTTCATAGGCAATCTCTTGCACCAGCGCGCCTTGCCATGCGGCATCGTCGAGCTTGCCATCGATGCTGATGTCGCCTTGCAACAGTGGAATCCGCCCCCCCGCAATGGCCACTTCGGGATCGACGGTCGTCACCGCTTGTGGTGCTTTTTTTGCTTGTGCGAACGGGCAACACAACAACAAGGCAGCGGTCAGTGCATGCAGTTTCAAGCGGATTCTCCAAACCAGATCGAGTGTTCAATCGGATGCCGCGCTTGCGCGCAGGGTTGCCATGACTGATGGCAGGGGCGGCCACGCATCCGGCCGTTATGCAAGGCATCCACCCTGCGCTTGCGCTCGACTGCGGTTGCAGTGCCGAAGGCGGTCATGACAACCGGCAGGGGGCTTGCCGACAAGGCGAATGCGACGAATCCCTGCCAGCGGCGATAAACTTGGCATTTCCGCCACCGGATCATGTCCATGCGCCAGCTAATTCTCAGCGTCTCCATCACCGCCGCGCTTGGCCTGGTTACCAGCGGTTGCCAAGGCAATCAAGCCCCGCAACCTGCAACCCAAACCCAAGCCAGGCCTGCCGCCAGCGTGGAAAAAGTCGTGGATGAGCATTCCTACGCGCAGCCAGAGAAAGTGCGCATCACCGATATCGCGCTGGATCTGGCACTGGATTTCGACAAGAAAGAACTCAGTGGCAGCGCGACCTACACGCTGGACTGGCTGGACAAGACCGCCACGCAACTGGTGCTGGACACGCGTGATCTGAGCGTCGCCAAAGCCGAAGCTCTCGGCAGCGATGGCACGTGGACGCCGCTGAAATTTGCGCTATCGGACAAGGACAAAACCTTGGGCAGCGCACTGACCATCGAAAGCCCCACGCGCCCGGCCAAGGTGCGCGTCAGCTATGTGACATCGCCCGAAGCCTCGGGCCTGCAATGGCTGGCCCCGGCGATGACCGAAGGCAAGCAGCAGCCCTTCATGTTCAGCCAGTCGCAGCAAATCCACGCGCGTTCGTGGGTGCCGCTGCAAGACACCCCGCAGGTGCGCTTTACCTACAGTGCACACATCACGTCACCCAAGGACGCGATGGTGTTGATGAGCGCCGACAACGACCCCAAGGCGGTGCGTGACGGCGACTACAGCTTCAAAATGCCGCAGAAGATTCCGTCGTACTTGCTGGCGATTGCCGCAGGCGATTTGGTGTTCAAGCCGATCTCCGCACGCAGCGGCGTGTGGGCGGAACCGGCGATGGTGGACAAGGCCGAGCACGAGTTTGAAGACACCGAAAAAATGATCAGCACCGCGGAAGGCCTGTACGGGCCGTACCGTTGGGGCCGCTATGACTTGCTGGTGCTGCCACCCACCTTCCCGTACGGCGGCATGGAAAACCCGCGCCTGACCTTCGCCACGCCCACCGTGATCGTGGGTGATAAATCCCTGGTGTCGCTGGTGGCGCACGAATTGGCGCACAGCTGGTCGGGCAATCTGGTGACGTTTGCCACCGACAAGGACAGCTGGCTCAACGAAGGCACCACCACCTATGTGCAAAGTCGCATCACCGAAGCGCTGTATGGCCGCGATGTGGCCGACATGGAAGAGGTGATCGACCGCGACGAATTGAAGACCGAATTCAAGACCCTCGACCCCAATCTGCAGCGGCTCTCGCTCAAGCCCGGCACGCTGGCCGATCCGGATGACCAGTCCAGCGCGACGGTCTATACCAAGGGCGCGTGGTTCCTCGAGTTTTTGGAGAAGCGCTTTGGCCGTGAGGTGTTCGATCCGTGGCTGAAAGGCTACTTCAACCACTTCTCGTTCCAGAGCATCACCACCCAGCAATTCCGCGACTATCTCAAGACCAACCTGATCGACAAACATCCGAATGTGGTGACGATGCAGGAAGTCGACCAGTGGCTGTATGAACCGGGCATTCCGGGCAATGCACCGCGGGTGGAGTCAGGCAAGTTTGCCACCGTCAATGCGGCGCGGATTGCGTGGCAGGGCAGTGCCAAATTGCCCGACAAGAGCATCACCGGCGCATGGAGCACGCAGGAATGGGTGCACTTCCTGGAATCCATGCCGGACACGCTCAAGCCCGAGCAACTGACCCAGCTGGATGAGGCCTATCACTTCACCGGCACGCCCAACGGCGAAATCGCGATGCGCTGGTACCCGCTGGCCGAACGCAGTGGCTATGCCGCCGCGCGCGAAGACATGGGCAAGTTCATCGAACGCGTGGGCCGGCGCAAATTGATTCTGCCGATCTACAAGGCGCTGGTGGCGACGCCGGATGGGTTGGCGTTTGCCGAGCAGGCGTTTGCCAGGGCCAAGCCCGGCTCGCACCCGATTACCGCAGGTTCAGTGCAGGCCATCCTGGATACCGCCAAGCACATGCACCCGGCCGCGCCGGCACCTTCTGCAGACAAACCCGCGGTGGTGGGCGGCCCGATCAAGGCACCGATGATCGAAGACCCGGCCAAGCCACCGGTGCAGCCGGCACCTGCCAGCAAGTAAGCAGGTGCTTGCCTGATGTTGACCCTGCCCGGTGGCGTCCTCGCTGCCGTCGTGACCAGCGTGGTGGCGATTGCCGCCATCACGCTGTGGCGGCAGCGCTGGTGGCTGATTCGCGCCGAATTCACGCGCCTGCGTCGCGCCGCAGGTCTTCAGCGCGCAACGGTCACTGCGGCAGGGCATCGCTGGGTGTATGCCAGCCGCGAAGGCGAAGCTTGCGACGCCCTCACCGTGGTGATGCTGCACGGTTTCACCGGCAGCAAGGAAAATTGGTACCCGCTGGCGCGCGTATTGGACGCCCGCCATCGCTTGCTGATTCCGGACCTGCCCGGTTGGGGCGAGTCCGAACGCAAGCCCGGTGCGGTATACGGGTTTGCCGAACAGGCGGCGCATGTGGCCGCCCTGATCACGGCGCTGTCACCCAATCAGCCGGTGGTTTTGCTGGGGCATTCGATGGGGGGCGGCATCGCCGCGCTGGTGGCGGCGCGTTACCCGCAACAGATTGCGCGTGTGGGTCTGTTCAATGCTGCTGGCGTGCGCTTTGCCGACAATCACTTCGGCCTTGCGGTGTTGGCCGGCGAGAATCCGTTTGCGGTCAGTGATGCCGCATCGCTGCAGTGCTACATCGACACCGTGTTTTATTGCGCCGACGCCAAGCCATGGATCCCGTGGCCAGCGTCGAGTGCGTTGATCCAGCAGCGCCGCAAGGATGCCGCTTTCGAACAGTCCGTATTGGAAAAAATCGGGCGCACCGACGACGCGATGTTGCCCGGTGCAGAGGCTTCGCAGATTCAGCAACCTGCCCTGTTGCTGTGGGGCCGACAAGACGCGGTGATCGACCCCAGTGCAATGGCGATATACGCCGCGCAAATCCCGCAAGCCGAACAGGTGCTGCTGGACAATTGCGGGCATATGTCGATTGTGGAACACCCGCATGAAGTTGCGGCAGCGGTGACTCGCCTGATCGCCACCGGCAGCACACCTTAGCGATGCACCGGCCGGTGCGCACGCAGTGCCATCACCACGCCAAAGCCCAACAAGATGGTGACTGCCGATGTGCCGCCATAACTGATCAATGGCATCGGTACACCCACCACCGGCAACAGGCCGGAAATCATGCCGCCGTTGACCATCACATACACGAATAGCGACAAACCAATCGCGCCCGCCAGCATCCGCGCATAGCCATCACGCGAATCCGCCGCGACCCACAAACAGCGTCCGATCAGAAATACATACAGCGCCAGCACCACCATGACGCCGACCCACCCAAAATCCTCGGACAATACCGAGAACGCAAAATCGGTGGTGTGCTCTGGCAAATAATTCAAATGTGACTGGGTGCCTTGACCCCAGCCCTTGCCGGTCATGCCGCCGCCGCCAATGGCGATTTGCGATTGCAGGATATTCCAGCCCGCGCCCATCGGGTCGTTGTCGGGGTTGCGAAAGGTCAGGATGCGGTCTTGTTGATACGGGCGCAGGAACGACAGCCACGCAATCGGCGCGAGTTTGGCAATGGCAAACCCACCGCCCCCCAGCACCGCGGCGGCGGCCCACCACCACCATGAGGTGCCGGCCAGAAACAGCACAAACACACCGGTGGCCATGATCAGCACGGCGGTGCCCAAATCCCGCTGCAACAGGGTCAAGCCTACCGGCAGTGCGATGATCGCCACCCCACCCAGCAGCACCATGAAGCGCGGCGGCAGGCGGAAACGATCGAAATGCCAGGCCAGCATCATCGGCAGACTGAGCTTGCACAGCTCGGCTGGCTGCACATTGAAAAATCCAAGCTTGATCCAGTGATTGCCGTACTTGCCGCCACCGATGAACAACACCAACACCATCGGCACCAGCGACAATACAAAAATGGCCGGGGTGACTTGCTTGAGCAGGTGCATGGGGACTCGGGAACTCACCCATAACGCCAGCAAGCCGACGAGATAGAACGCACCTTGCATCGCCACGCCACGCACGGACTCATTGCTGGCGCTGTATTGGGTGGCCAAACCAACCACCATCAAGGCCAACAACACGGCCAGCATCGGCAGGTCGAGGCTGCGGGCAAAGCGCTGCAGCAACTCCAGCAACCATCGCAACAGGAATTTCATCGGGCGGGATCCTCCGGCGCTAGCGGTTGCGCATCCGGGCTGCCGCGCACATTGGAAAAATCCGGTGGCACCGTTGCAGGCGACACCACCCCTGCCTCCGCTGCCGGCGGGATTGGCTTTTTGCCCAGCAACCACGCATCAAACACCTTGCGTGCAATCGGCGCCGCCGTGGAAGCCCCGTAACCGCCACCTTCAATTGCCACCGCAATGGCGATGGTCGGCGCATCGGCCGGCGCAAACGCGATAAACAATGCGCGATGGCGCAGATGCATGGGCAGGTTGCGCGGATTGATGGCGGCATCTCCGCGTCGGCTGACGACCTGTGCGGTGCCGGTTTTACCGGCGATCAGATAGGTCAGGCCCGGACGGATATTGGTGGCGGTGCCCGGGCCGTGCACGGTGCCGATCATGCCCTCGCGCACTGCTTGCAGATGCGCCGGGGCATTGGTCATGCGCACCGCAGGCTTCAATGGCACCGGCTGCCATGGTGCATCGAAATCGGCGCGCATGTCTTTCACCAGATGCGGTGGCCGCAGCCAACCACTGGCCAGGCCGCCGGTGGCCTGTGCCAGTTGCAATGGGGTGACCTTCCAGAAGCCCTGACCGATGCCAGTGATCACCGTATCGCCGGGGTACCATCTGCCTTGCTTGGGCGCGTTTTTCGCCTTCCACTCGGGTGATGGCAAGATCCCGCCGATTTCGCCCGCCAGATCCACGCCAGTCGGCCGGCCAAATCCGTAGTGACCCATGTACTGGTCAACGCGGGCGATACCCATATCCAGTGCCAATTTGTAGTAGTAGGTATTGACCGAGTCGTAGATGGATTTGCGCAAATCGGTCCAGCCGTGGCCGCCACGATGGGAGTCGCCATAGCCACGTTTTTGGCCGGGCAGGTAGAACATGCCGGTGGATAGGATCTTGTCTTCCGGACGACGCAGACCACTGTCCAATCCGGCCAGCCCCAGCATTGGCTTGACCGTCGAACCGGGGGCCACGCCACCCAGCACCACGCGATTGAACTGTGGCCGCGAAGGGTTGTTATTGAGTGCTTCGAAATCCGCGTGACTGATGCCGTTGACGAACAGATTGGCGTCGAAGGTGGGCAGGCTGACCATTGCCAAGATCTCACCGGTGCGCGGATCCACCGCCACCGCCGAGCCTTCCAGTTCACCGAAGGCATCGGTCATCGCTTGCTGCAAGTCGGCGTCGATCGACAGCCGCAAATCGGTGCCGGGCGTGGCCGGTACCGTGTCCAACGTCCGCACGGTACGCCCCGCCACATTGGTTTCCAACCGCCGGTAGCCGGGCTTGCCGCGCAACTGCGCTTCGTAATAGCGCTCCAGCCCGGACTTGCCGACATGGGTATATGCACCGCCGGCATCACCCAATGCCGCCAGATCTTTTTCATCGGCGCGTCCGACATAGCCCACCACATGCGAGAACAGTGCCCCATACGGGTACACCCGCCCCAAATACGGCACCAAATCCACACCCGGAAAGCGCCAGCGGTTGACCGCAAAGCGTGCGGCCTCGTCGTCGCTAATGCGCAGTTTGAGGCTGACCGGCTTGAATGGGCGCGCCGACGTGTACTCGCGCAGAAAGCGCGCCTGCTGCTCGCCATCCAGTGCTACCACACCCTGCAAACTGGTCAACAAGGCCACACCATCGCCGGCGCGCTCGGGCACCGCATCCAGCCGCCAAGTGGCGATGTTGTCGGCCAGGATTCGCCCCTTGCGGTCATAGATCAAGCCGCGTGCCGGGGCCACCGGCACCAGCCGCAGGCGGTTGTTTTCAGAACGCGTGGCGTACAGGTCGTGCTGCACCACTTGCAGATGGAAATACCAAGCGCCCAATCCGGCCAGCCCCAGCAGTGCTGCGGCAAAACCCACCAGCGCGCGCGCGCGAAACTGCGCGGCTTCGGCGGCGTGATCCTTGATCAGGCGGGCACGCGCCATCATTGCCGACGCAATCGCAGGCTATCCAGCAACAGATGCAGCGGCGGCCACAACAGCATGCCCAGCAGCGGTGCCAGCCAATAGGCGGGAGCTGGTTGCGACACCCCCATCACCACATGGATCACGCTGCTGATCACGCGGTCGTTGAGCAACAGCACGCCCAGCGTCAATGCTTGCTGCGACATCGGGAAAAACCGCAGGCGCGGCCTGAACCGTTCCATGATGAAGGCCAATACCACCAGCCGCAGCGCCTGCTCGCCCAGCAATCCGCCAAACGCCAGGTCGGCCAGCAAGCCGAGCCCGAATGCCACGCCCAGTCCGACCCGATCAGGCACTTCCAGCAACCAGTACGCCAGTACCAGCGCCAGCCAATACGGCCGCAACGGTTGCAACCAATCCGGCAACGGCGCCACCCCCAACAACAAGGCCAGCAACAAGCTGACCGGCAACACCCAGCCATTGCGTTGGCGGCTCATGGCGCAGGCGTCCGGGTCGGCTGGCTTGTCGTTTTGGGCGCGGTCACATTGGCCGCCGATGGCGTTGGCTTGGGTGTGCCCTGCACAGCCACCGGCTTGTAACCGCGCAACAGCAACACATCACGGCCACGATCGAGCTGCGCCGCAGGCCGTACAGCGGCCCTGAGGAAGGCGCGGCTATCATCGGCGCGCAAGGTTTGCACAGTACCGACCATGAACCCTTGCGGAAAGCGCCCGCCCAGACCCGAGGTCAACAGAACATCGCCGGTACGCACATCCGCCGACAGCGGCACATCGGCCAACTCCAGCGCATCGCTGCGGCCCGTGCCATACACCATCAAGCGCACGCCAGTACGTGCCACCATCACCGGCACGGCGTGGTCGGGATCGGTCAACAGCAACACTGTGGCCGTGGTGGGGGTCAGCGCAATCACTTGCCCCATCAACCCACCGGCATCAATCACTGCTTGTCCCACGCGCACACCGCTATTGCTGCCGGCATCCAGTATCAGGCGCTGGCGGGTGGGGTCCAGATCCAGATCCAAGACCCCTGCCAATTGCACATCCAACCGCGCACGCTCGGCGCTGTCCAACAAGCCGCGCAGACGCGCGTTTTCAGCCGCTGCGGTGCGCAAGCGTGCATTGCGGGCTTCGGTCAACAACAGGGCTTGGCGCAGTCGCGCATTGTCATCGGCCAATTGCGAATGGGTAACCGCGTTTTCGCGCAGGGCCGTGCCAATCCGCGCCGGCTGCCCGGCCAGCCACCACAGCGGCTGCACCACCGCCTCGGCCTGTACCCGCAAACTGCGCAACCAGCCGCCACGATGATCCAGCACCATCAAGGCGGTGGCCAGAATCAGAAACACCAGCAACCGCAACACACCGGCGACTTCACCGGGACGGGCAGCAGAGGAACTGGCGGGGCTGGGCACGGTGGTGGCGTCGGTGAAAGCAGCGGTGAAAGTAGCAAGATCCGCCCACTTTTGCGGGCAACACGGATGCGCACATCACGTACGCATCCGCCCGGCGAACACGATCACTCGGGTGCGAAGAACTCGTTGCCGTGCATATCCACCAACTCCAGCGCACGCCCGCCGCCGCGTGCCACGCAGGTCAGCGGGTCGTCGGCTACCTGCACGTGCAGGCCGGTCTCCTCTGAAATCAGCTTGTCCAAATCGCGCAGCAGTGCACCGCCACCGGTCAGCACGATGCCGCGCTCGGCCACGTCGGCACACAGTTCCGGCGGGGTCTGTTCCAGCGCCAAGCGAATCGCCGAAACGATACCGGCCAGCGGCTCACGCAGCGCTTCCAGCACTTCATTGGAATTGATGGTGATGATCTTGGGCACGCCTTCAGCCAGATGTCGTCCGGAGATTTCCACTTCGCGCACCAGCTGTTGCTGGTAGGCATTGCCCAGCTCCATCTTGACCCGCTCGGCAGTGGCATCGCCAATCAGCATGCCGTGATGGCGGCGCACGTAGGCGATGATGGATTCGTCGAAACGGTCACCACCAATGCGCACCGATTGCGAATACACGATGCCATTCAGCGCGATCACCGCGACCTCGGTGGTGCCGCCGCCGATGTCCACCACCATCGAGCCGCGCGCCTCGGTGACCGGCATGCCGGCGCCGATCGCCGCCGCCATCGGCTCCTCGATCAGGTACACCTCGCGCGCGCCGGCTTCTTCCGCCGACTCCTTGATCGCGCGGCGCTCCACCTGGGTGCTGCCGGCCGGCACGCACACCAGCACGCGCGGGCTGGGGCGCAGGAAGCGCGACTTGTGCACCTTGCGGATGAAGTGCTTGAGCATTTCCTCGGTGTAGGTGAAGTCGGCGATCACGCCGTCCTTCATCGGCCGCACCGTGGTCATGTGGCCGGGGGTGCGGCCCAGCATCTGCTTGGCTTCGGCGCCGACCGCGGCGACCGCGCGCGGACCGCCGTTGCGATCCTGGCGCACCGCGACCACCGAGGGTTCGTTGAGCACGATGCCCTGGCCGCGGACGTAGATCAGCGTGTTGGCGGTACCGAGGTCGATGGAGAGGTCGCTGGAGAAATAGCGCCCGAGGAACTTGAACATGCGGGAAGGCTGCCGGAAAGTGAATGGGCGCGCGGGGGGAACGCGAGACAGACCGCGGCTTGCGCCGGGACCGCTAGCCTAGCAACCGCCCCCAGCGGCGGCAAGGAGAATCGGGGCCGGAATCGCGCTGGCAACCGCGCCGGCGCTGGCCGGCGGGCGGCGCTGCGGCTACCCTGTGCGACCCTGCGCCCGACCACCTGCGAGACCGACCGATGGCTGCCCTGATCTGCGGTTCCCTGGCCTACGACACCATCATGGTGTTCCCCGACCAGTTCAAGAACCACATCCTGCCGGACAAGGTGCATATCCTGAATGTGTCGTTCCTGGTGCCGCGCATGCGCCGCGAATTCGGCGGTTGCGCCGGCAACATCGCCTACAACCTCAAACTACTCGGTGGCGACCCCATCCCGATGGCCACCGTCGGCGGCGATTTCGGTCCATATCGCGAATGGTTCAACGAACAGGGCATCACCCTTGCGCATGTGAAAGCCATCGACGAACTATTCACCCCGCAGGCCTTCATCACCACCGATCTGGACAACAACCAGATTACCGCCTTCCACCCCGGCGCGATGATGCGCAGCTACGAGAATCACGTGAAGGATGTGTCGGACGTGAGCATCGGCATCGTCAGTCCGGACGGTTACGAGGGCATGCTGCAAAACGCCGCAGAGTTCCACGCCGCCGGCATCCCCTTCATCTTCGATCCCGGCCAGGCGATGCCGCTGTTCAATGGCGAAGAATTGCGCAACTTCATCACCCAGGCCGACTACGTGACGGTCAACGACTACGAGTCCAACCTGCTGCAAGAGCGCACCGGCTGGAGCGCGCAGGATATCGCCGGCAAGGTCAAGGCCTACATCGTCACGCGTGGCCCCAAAGGTGCCGAGATTTATGCCGACGGCCAGCTGCACAAGATCCCATCGGCACACGAACGCCGGGTGACCGATCCCACCGGTTGTGGCGATGCATTCCGCGCCGGCCTGATTTTCGGTATCGAAAAAGGCTACGACTGGATGACGATTGGCCGCATGGGCAACCTGATGGGCGCACTCAAGGTGGAACACCCCGGCACCCAGAACCAGCGCTTTGACTACGACGAATTTGCCGAACAATTCCGCCAGCAATTTGGGTACGCGCTGGCGTAAAGCTGCAACTAAGGCAACAGGGGGCGGAGGGCATTCAGCGCGCTGAATTAAGGCAACGCTGATCAAGTTGCCCTTGCTCGTCATTCCCGCGAAGGCGGGAATGACGAACCTTAATCAGCGTTGCCTTAACGTCCTTCGTCCCTAATTTCGCACGCTCAATTCCACTTCGGCAGTTTCTCCGGCTGCAAGCCGCTGACCTCAAACTGCACCGTGCGTTTGCCCACGGCTTTGGTGGGAAACTCGATCGACAGTTGCTTGCCGGTTTTGGCGAGCTTCCACAGCGCTTTGTGATCATCAATGAACATCGCGATGGCCTCGTCGGTCTTGGGCCGTGAGCCGGGCAAGCTGACCACCTTGCCATCCAGCGTCACCTTCAACTTGCAGCCGCCGTAGCAATCGAAATCACCGGCCTGCAACACCAAGTAAGCGCTGCGGCCCCAGCTGGGGTGATCGCGGAAAATCAAACGTACCGGATGCGCGCCGCCGCCATCGGTATCGACCGGCTCTTGCGAATAAATCGCCGCAGACAATTGGTGCCCGCTGGGCTTCACCAGCTCATCCCCGTAATCCCACAGCGCCGCCAAACGTTGCTGCTGGGCTTCGGCCTCGGCCTTGGCACGCACAGCTTCCAGCTGATCCTTGACCCGTGCCGCAGCATCCGTGGTGGGATGATCCACTTGCAGCACATCGCCATAGCCCTTGGCCAAGCGCCAGTTGTGCGCGGCAACTGCATCGTTGAATTGTTTTTCCATCACTTCGGCGGCTTGCTCTTGCGCCGCCTTTTGCACAGCAGCGGCTTTGGCTGCTGCTTCAGGGTCTTGCCCCTTGCACGCAGCCAAGACCAAGCACGTGGCAATGACAATCGGCAGATACTTCATCGGTGCGTCCTTGTACGACAAAAAAAAACTGGCTAGCAGGCATTTCAACATGCCTTCGCCGGCGGTGCATCACTACGCTATCGCATTCAACCCAGGCACTGCATCCCGCGCCAGCGCTCACCTGCCGGCAATAGCACCGGCTGCAACACCTGCCCGGCCTCCACGCATACGAACTGCTGCCACTCCTGGGGCGCAAGATCACCGATGCGCATGCACTGCGACTCGCCCGGATTCCACACCACCGCATCGGCAAAGCCTGTTTGTTCGATGCAAAGCTGGCGCGCGCCATCCACCAGCATCAGCGGTGCCACCACGTCGTTGTAGATGCGGTCGGTCTCCCCGCTGCATCGGACTTCAAAATCGCTCTGCCGATGCAAGGTGCCGCCGTTGGCGCTGTCTTCGAAGTCGCAGCCTTGCAGACCTGCGATGGCGACCTGTGCAATGTCCTCCACGCGCAAGTAGGTGTGCAGCGCAGCGGTGAACGCGAACGCAGCATCACCCGTGTTTTCAATCTCCAATGTCACGCATAGCCGTGATGCCGACAGCGCAATGTGCAGACGCGCCACGCAGGGATACGGCCATAGTGCATCACCATTGGCGTACTGCAATTCGAACACTGCAGCAGCATCCCGCACACCGGCAAATCGCCAGGGCTGATTGCGCGCAAAGCCGTGCCTGCGCAACGTGCCGCGCTCACCAAATTGCGGGAAGATCACCGGAATGCCGCCGCGAATGGCGGCCTTGCCATCGAACACCGCGCGCGTGGACACAAACAGCCGTTCGCGCCCATCGTCCGGCTTCCACGACAGCACCTGCGCGCCGTGCAGCGCCACCAACGCACTGGCGCCTTGCTGCGTCAACCGCAGACAAGGAAGGCCGTGGCCGATTTCTGGCTGTGCATGCATGCGGGCAAGTGTGCCACGCCGGTGCGATAATCTCGCCATGAGCCCGCAGCAGACCCCGCCCGACACCACCCACTTCGGCTTTCGCGATGTGCCGGTGGCCGAAAAACAGAAATTGGTGGCCGAGGTGTTTTCCTCGGTGGCCGGCAACTACGACTTGATGAACGATGCCATGAGTCTGGGCATCCATCGTGTGTGGAAGCGCTTCTTCGTGGCCACCTGCCAAGTGCGCAAAGGCGCGCGGGTGCTGGACCTGGCGGGCGGCACCGGCGACATCGCCGCACTGTTGAAAGACCGTGTGGGCGATACCGGCGAGCTGGTCTTGGGCGATATCAACGGCGACATGCTGCGCGTGGGCCGCGACCGCATGACCAACCGCGGCAATGTGCGCGGGTTTGACTATGTGCAGTGCAACGCGCAGAGCCTGCCGTTTCCCGATGCCAGTTTCGATTTGGTGACGATGGCGTTCGGGCTGCGCAACGTCACCGACAAGGACGCCGCGCTGCGCGAGATCCAGCGCGTGCTGAAAGTGGGCGGGCAGGTGCGGGTGCTGGAGTTTTCGGAAGTGCAGGCGCAGTGGTTCAAGCCGATCTACGACTTCCACTCGTTCCATGTGCTGCCCAAGCTGGGCAAGCTGTTTGCCGGTGATGCCGACAGCTATCAATATCTGGCCGAATCCATCCGCAAGCATCCGCCGCAAGCAGAATTGCAGGCGATGATGGAAGCCGCCGGCCTTGCGCGTTGCAGTTATCGCAACCTGAGCGCCGGCATCGTGGCCATTCATACCGGCTACAAGGTGTAAGCGATGGGCGAGCTGAAAAGTTTCCGCGAAAGCCGCTGGCGCTATTCGCAATTCGTCCTCCTGGGCCTGATCGCAGCAGGTCTGGCGTATTGGCTTAGCCCGCTGGGTGGGCTGCTGTCGCTGGGCATCGGCGGCGCCGTCGGCATCGGGTATCTGCTGCTGGAAAAAAAACGCGGCGTGATCTGATGGCCGCGTTGCAATTGGAGCCCGGCTGGAAAGCGCGCATCGGCGACTGGTTTGCACGCGAGGACATGCAGCAGCTGGCCCGTTTTCTGCGTCAGCGCAAAGCGGCCGGGGCCACGGTGTATCCGCCGGGCAAGGACATCTTTGCCGCCTTCGATGCCACGCCATTTGATGCTATAAAAGTGGTGATCCTCGGGCAAGACCCGTACCACGGGCCGGGCCAAGCACATGGGTTGTGCTTCTCGGTGCTGCCGGGGGTGCCGGTACCGCCGTCACTGCTCAATATTTACAAGGAATTGGAGACCGACCTTGGCATCGCACGCGCCAGCCACGGCTGCCTGTTGCCGTGGGCCCAGCAGGGCGTGCTGCTGCTCAATGCGGTGCTCACCGTGGAAGACGGCAAGCCCGGCAGCCATCAAGGCAAGGGCTGGGAAGGCTTCACCGACCACGTGGTGGAGGTGCTGAACCGCGAGCGCGACGGGCTGGTGTTTTTGCTGTGGGGCAGCTACGCGCAAAAGAAGGGGGCGGTGATCGATCCGCGCCGCCATCGCGTACTGAAAGCAGCACATCCTTCGCCGCTATCGGCGCACCGCGGATTTCTGGGCTGCGGGCATTTTTCATCGACAAATCAATATCTTATCCGGAATGGCCAATCCCCTGTCGAATGGGCATTGCCGCCGATGGCGGGTCTCGCTGCAGGCTTGCAATCGGCCTGAGCGGCCGCATATCAACTCACTCTGCCGGAAGCACCGCCATCATTTCATGAATGGAACGCAAGGGAACTCTTCAAGCAGTTAGCAGTCAAAGATGGCGACTGCTAGAATCCAAAGCATGAGGGACACCACCATGACATCCACTGCACTTGTTGCCAACAACCTGCCGATCCCCAGCGCGATCGGCTCGTTGGAAGCCTACATCAGCGGCGTGCACGAAATTCCGGTGCTGACCGCCGAAGACGAACATGCCTTGGCCGTGCGCCTGCGCGACCACAACGACATCGCTGCCGCACAGGATTTGATCCTCTCGCACCTGCGCTTTGTGGTGCATGTGGCGCGTGGCTACAACGGCTACGGCCTGCAATTGGGCGACCTGATCCAGGAAGGCAATATCGGCCTGATGAAAGCGGTCAAGCGCTTCGACCCCACCGTGGGCGTGCGTCTGGTCAGTTTTGCGGTGCATTGGATTCGCGCCGAAATGCACGACTACATCATCAAGAACTGGCGCATCGTGAAAGTCGCCACCACCAAGGCGCAACGCAAGTTGTTCTTCAACCTGCGCAAGTCGAAAAAGCGCCTGGGCTGGCTCAATGCCGCCGAAGTCAGCGCCGTGGCCAAGGACTTGAACGTGTCCGAGCGCGAAGTGCTGGAGATGGAAGCGCGCCTGTCTGGCCGCGACATCGGCTTTGACGCCCCCGACGATGCCGACGACGAGCACGCCCCGCCGGCCCCGGCCAATTACCTGGTTGCACACGACGCCGACCCCGCCAGTGTTTACGAATCGGCCGACAGCGAAGCCGACCAACTGGACGTGCTGCGCGATGGCATGGCCAAACTCGACGCCCGCAGCCGCGACATCATCAAGCGCCGCTGGCTGGACGCCGACAGCAAGGTGACCTTGCAGGAATTGGCCGACGAATACGGTGTCTCCGCCGAACGTATCCGCCAGATCGAAGCCAACGCACTGAAAAAGATGAAAGCCCTGTTCGCGGCGTAACCCCCATTCGCAGCACAGCAAGCCCCGACAGCCCGGAGAGATCCGGGCTGTTTTCGTATTGACAATGACCACCCCCCCGGCCAATCTTCCTGAACGGAACTACAGTTTCCGTTCATGGAATCCACAACGGGGGACGGGATGCATAACGCAACACGCTCGGCGGCTATCGCCATTGCCATGCTGGCCATGGTCGGCTGCGGAAAACAGAAAGCAGCTTGCTCGGGAACGGACGAACTCGCCGTGGTCAAGAGCATCGTCATGGACGAAGCCGAGAAAGCCATCACCAAAGAAAAGCATGATGACGGCAGTGCCGTATTCAATGCCGCCTCGGCACGCGCCACGTTCAGCAAGCTCACCGTCGCATTCGAAAACGTCCGCACTGCAAAAGAAGACCCCAACAGCACCAAAGTATTTTGTGAGGGCACGATCAAGGTGGTTGTCCCGCCAGATTTACTGCAATCTGCGGAAGAAGGCCGCAAGCTGGCTAACTTCGGAACGGTATCCGCGCTGGCCAGCACCAGCTCGATGGAGCAAGCCGCGAATGCATTCACCAAGTCCATCGAATACAGTGCGCAACCTACCGACGACGGCAAGAAGGTCTACGCCGAACTGACAGACGCTAAATCGATCGCTGATTTCATCAGTGAAGTGGTCGGCTCTTCGCTGCTGAAACCCATGATCGAGGCGAAGAAAATCCAAGAAGCCAAGGCTGCCGAAGCCGCCAGCCAGGCAGCCGAAGCCCAGCGCCTGCAGAACGAGCAACAGCAAGCGCAACTGCAAGCCGAACAGGGCGCAGCCAACTTGAGCGTGGCCCAAGAACAGAACACCCTCGCCAATCAAGCCATCAACGAACTCTGGAAGAGCCTTTCAGAGGAGGATCGCGATCGCCTGCAGGGAGCACAGCGTGCGTGGATCAAGAAAAAGGACGTGGACTGCAAGGTGGAGGCCGCTGGACGCAGTACTGACCCGACCGAAATTGAAATCTACCGCCTGAATTGCGACACCACGGCAACCAGGGCGCGTATCGAAGAATTCAGACGCGCCATGTATTGACTCGAAACCAGCAAGTAAACCAGCAGCCCGGAGCGATCCGGGCTGTTGTGTTTAGCCCGCTACTCCCGTGGCCCCGCCACCGGCAGCCGCCAGCCGCGACGGATGCCCATGTAGCGCAGGCCGAAGCACACCAGTGCGCCGATCACCATCGCCGGGTGCTGGGGCAGATTGAACACCGCGGCCAGTGCCACCACCGCGCCACCGGCCAGTGCGGCGATGGCGTACAGCTCGGCATGCAAGACCACCGGCACCCGCGCTACCAACACATCGCGGGCGATACCGCCGCCGATCCCGGTCACCATGCCCAGCAGCATCGCGGCGAACGCCGACAGCCCGAAATCCAAGGCCTTGCCGGTGCCCAGCACCGCAAACAGCGCAAGCCCTGCCGCATCGAACAGTTGCACCGGGTTGCGCAGGCGTTCGATTGCGCCGCACCAACGAAACGTCACCATGCCGGCCACCATCGCCGTCACCAGATAGCGCCAGTCGGCCAGTGACGCCGGCGGATGCGCGCCGATCAACACATCCCGCACGATGCCGCCCGACACCGCAGCCGCGCACGACAGCACCAACACGCCGAACAAATCCAGCTGCTTGCGTACCGCCAACACGCCACCGCTGAGGGCGAACACGAAGGTGCCGATCAGGTCGAACGCGAGCAGCGCAACCTGCACCCACTCGCTGTCCACGCGCATCGCACTCAGCCCAGTTTCGCCGCCAGCAAGGCTTCAAGCTTGTGCTGGTCGATGGCGAATTTGCGGATCCCGTCGGCCAGTTTTTCGGTGGCCATCGCGTCCTCGTTGTGTTGCCAGCGAAACGCTGCTTCAGGCAAGGCGGCAGGGGCTGGGCAACGCCCGCCGTCATCCAGCAAACCGCGCTCCACCGCGGCTTGCGTCTGCGCCAACTCGGCCAGCAATTCGGGGGCGATCGTCAGGCGATCGCAACCGGCCAGTGCCAACACCTGCCCGGTGTTGCGAAAGCTGGCTCCCATCACCACGGTGTCAAAGCCATGCCGCTTGTAGTGCTGCCAGATACGCGTCACCGACTGCACACCGGGATCCTCCTGCGGCGTAGCCGGCTTGGCCGCGCCATTGGCCAGATGCCAATCCAGAATGCGGCCCACAAACGGTGAAATCAGATACGCGCCGGCTTCGGCGCAGGCCACCGCTTGCGCGAACGAAAACAGCAGGGTGAGGTTGCAGTGGATGCCTTCGCGCTCCAGGATTTCGGCGGCGCGGATGCCTTCCCATGTCGATGCAATCTTGATCAATAGCCGCTCGGTGCCAATGCCGGCGGCGGCGTACAGCGCCACCAGACGCTTGGCCTTGGCCACCGTGGCAGCGGTATCAAAACTCAAGCGCGCATCCACTTCGGTGGACACACGGCCGGGGATGATCTTCAGGATCTCAGCGCCAATCGCCACCGCCAAGCGATCACACGCATCGGCCACGCGATCCGTACCACTGGCGTGCGCCACGGCGGTGTCGATCAATGCGGCATACGCCGGTAGCGCCGCCGCCTTCAGCAACAATGAGGGATTGGTGGTGGCGTCCATCGGTGCAAACCGCGCGATGGCGTCGATATCACCGGTGTCGGCGACCACGGTGGAGAGCTGGCGGAGCTGGTCGAGTTGGGAGGTCACAACATGCACACGGTTGGCAGATGGAGAACCATTGTCGCCAATCTGGCGGCTCAATACAGATCCAACGGATCCACATCCAGCGACCAGCGCACCCGGCGCGCTTCC
>DAORUL010000017.1:0-22829 GCA_035433165.1 Thermomonas sp.
GGCATCGCCATCGCCCCCAGCCCCCCCAGCACCGCCAACGTCAGTGTTGCCATTTGCGTTTTCATTGGTGACCCCTTCACTCGGTTTCGCACCCCCGTTGGGTGCGTCTAGCACACAACAACGCTAAACCGGTCACAAAACGGACATTGATCCGGTGGCCCTGAGACAACAACGCCGGCTTGCGCCGGCGTTGTTGCTACAAGGGACTGGCGGTGTGGAATTAGCCGCCCTCGCCGCCACCGCCACCGCCACCCGGCAGTGCGCAATAGGGCAGCTGACGGAACTGGCGGATCCAGCGGTGGATCCAATCATCCAGCGCCTTGCCACTCAATCCGCTTTCGCAGATCTTCACGCACCACAACAGCTGGGTACCGGTGTAGCCGGAGCTGGCACAGGTGGTGGTCGGCATTAGGCCGGTATCCACACCAAATTCAGCCACCGCAAAACCGCCTGCCGCCGGAGCACTGATGGTGATGGTGGCCAAGGTTTCACCGGCCGTGGCATTGAAGGCAAAGCCTACCGAGCCATCAACTTCCGGGTCGGTCAGTACCGACACCGGGCCGGAGCTGGCTCCCGAATCGGTGGTGGCGGTAAAGGTGTTGGTGCCGTAGTAATTTCCCTGCGTATAGAAATAAAACGCATGCGTATTGGCGGGCAGGGTCAGGGTGATTTGCTGCTGAGTGCTGTAAAAGACCGGGCCGGCATAGCCATGTGCCCACGGACTGCCCCAGGTATCCCAGACGGTGAATTTTTGCACGCCAGGATTGACACCCAGCGTGCCCGGAATGGGGCTGCCGGGGATATTGATGATGCCCGAGGTGTAATCATCAATCGCCGCTTGCGGCGTGGTATCAAATGGAGTCATCAGATACGGGCCCACGGTTGCGGGCGGCGCAGCGGTACCAAGATTGGTGAAGGTGATGCCGGCATTGGCGGCAAAACTGGCGGCAGCCAGTGCAAGCGCACTGATGGCCAGTGATAAACGACGTGTTTGCATGGTGTTCCCCTTGTGTAAATGAATTCAAAGCGGAGTCAGAACGGGGGCGGGCGCGCCACCCCCAAGCACTTAGTTGGTGGACCAGGTCAAGGTAACGCCGGAATACGCCGCGTAGGCGTTGACTTTGACATAGTAAGTGGTGGGCGCGGCCGGCTTGAAGGTGCAGACCTCGTTGTTGCCGGTCAGCCATGGCCGGCAGCTATATAGACTCAGGGTGGGGTCACTACCGGCACGCACATACAAGTCCGCATCGCCGCTACCGCCACTGATGGTGATGGTGAGGCGTTTGTTGGCGGCGACAGCGATGGCATAGCTGGATGACCAGGCATTCGTGGCGACGTCGGGCAACAGCATGCTGCCATCGGTCAGGCTGCCTGCTGCGGGGCAGGCAACATTGGTACCTGCAAACGCGGTGGTGACATCGGCCTTGCTGAAGCCCAAATCCTGCGCCGCGGTTTCTACGCCGCATGCCCCCTGATTGAACGTGCTGGATGCGGTCCAGTAATCGCGGTTGGCACGGGCAAAGGCTTTGAACGCCTTGACCACCCCCCAGCCTGGGGTTTGCGCAAGGTTGCAGAATGCCTTGTTGTACACGCCGGAGCTGTAGTGCACATTCATGCTGGCGGTGTAGTTGTTGGCATTGTCGATCGAAATGCCGTCCAGCGGTGGGTTGCACATGTAGCGCAGTGCCCCCGCGGCCTTGAAGATTTCCGCACCCACCAGCCAGTCATTGCTGCCACGGTCATAGAACTCCGCGGCTTCACCGGCCATATCAGAGTAGGCCTCGTTCATGCCACCGGATTGGCCGAAATACAGCAGGCCGGAATTGTTTTCGGTAAAGCCGTGCGAAATTTCGTGGCTGCTGACATCCAGGCTGACCAGCGGGTAGAAGGTGCTGGCACCATCACCGAAGGTCATCGCGGTGCCGTCCCAGAAGGCGTTTTCGTAGTTGGTGCTGTAATGCACCTTCATCACCATTTGGTAATTGAAGGGCCGCATCATGCCGAGGTAATCCCGGTACATGTTGAAAATCACGCGCCCGAAATGATGCGCGTCATTCATCGGCGCATACGCACCATTGACGGAACGGGTGGTGTTGCGTGGACAGGTGTAGCTGAACGGTGTGGTGCTGGCATTGCTATTGGAGAAGTTCAGATCCACGGTGCGCACATTGCCGCTGTTCATGGTGCAGGTGCTGCCGCTGACTTTGACATCCAGGAACGGTCGCCCACCGCTACCGTATTCGTACTGCCCGGTCTTGAGATTGCCGCCGGGGCCGGTGCCCACCAAGGTGTGTTGCAGGTTTTCCCATTGCTGGATGACCGCGCCGGACTGCGCATCCACAATCACCATCGGCCGAGTGGGGTGGCCGCCCGCAGCGGAATCGGCAAAAAAGCTCACTGCATACGCCAAATGACCACGCCCGCCGTCATCCATATACACCACCAAGTCGGTGGATTCATTACGGGTGGTGCGGCTGATGGCACTGCGCCCGATGGTGGCCTGCTTTGCAGCCATCAGCGCGGCGGCGTGGTTGAGTTTCGGGGTGGTGGATGCGATGTCGCGCTCTAGGCCGCTGACCTGGTTGCCAAATAGGGCGCGCACATTGCCCTTGGCATCTTCACTGACGGCAAGGCCTTGGCCGAAGATCGGGATGCCGCGCCATGCTTGGTCGTAGCGATAGTTATGGACGTTGGGGTCTTGCTGGCTGCGCCGCATCAATAACGTGGAGTCTGCGCCGAGCGCCAGGAACAACGCATGCCGACGATTGATCATGTCGGGGGTGCCGCGGCTGGCTACGCTGGTTTGGTATTGCGCACGCAGTTGCTGCACATCACGCTGGTGCAGGTCAGTGCGGTCGGCGGCCTGCGCCGTGGTGGCAAGCAGGGCCAGCCCGCACAATGGCAGGAGTGAATGAGACGGCTTCATGATGGATCTCCCCGGGTTCGCGACATTGCGAATTGTTCGGATCATATAACGTTGGGGATGGGAAATGGCGGCCAATCGATATCCGACACAACAAAGCCGGCTTGCGCCGGCTTTGTTGTGGGGTGATCAATGCACCTGTGCAGCCGAGTTATTCCCCCGGTGGCGGTGGCGGCGGCGGTGGGTTGCCACCACCCACGGCGCAATACGGCAGCTGACGGAACTGGCGGATCCAGCGGTGGATCCAATCATCCAGCGCCTGGCCGCTCAGCCCGCTTTCGCAGATCTTCATGCACCACTGCAGTTGGGTGCCTTTGTAGCCGGAGCTGGCGCAGGTCGTGACTACACCGCCTGAAACGGCCCATGCGATCAAATTGGTGGCATAGGCCTGCATACCGGGCACCGCGACATTGCCGATGCAAGGGCCTGCGGCAAAGTAGCAGGTGACAGGAATGGTGGAGAACACTACTTTGCCCGAGCCGGTGTTGTAGGCGAAGGTGGTGACATAGCTCGCGTTGTCCTGTGTTGCCAGGATTTGCGAGCCAGTGGGCAGAGAGCCGGCATCGACATAGCCGTGATTGGATGAGCCGCCATTATCCAGCGATGTGTTGTTGATCGCGCCACCAGGGCCTGCAGTGACCGGGGAGCCTGACGGGAAATCGATCTGGTATCTATTTCCACCGTTGTACGAGTAGGGTACGGTCTGCCCACCAGGCAAGGATTTGCTGCCTTGGCCGCCCCAGTTGGGGTCATGCCAGATCAACGCCATGCCGCTGTTTACAGCGCTGTCCACCGCCGCATTGGTTGCGAAATAACAGCCGTTAATGAATAAGCCTTGTAGCCCCGCCAAGGAGGGCGCATCCAGTGCTGCAACGGCAACTGGCGTATGGCCAGCCGCTGTAATGATGGAGGCGGGGTTGACGTTGTAGCAGTTGTCCCCGTAGTACCCCACGTTTCCCGCATGGCCGACGGCTGGCATCGCCATTGCTCCCACGCCCCCCAATACCGCCAACGTCAGTGTTGCCATTTGCATTTTCATTGGTGACATCTCGCTCGGTTTGGCACCCGCATTGAGTGCATCTGCAGTGTAATAGCGCAAAACGAGGCACAAAACGGACACCGGGATTGGATGCCCGTTCGAAGCCCGTGCCCATCGCGTCCCGGCGGTCGCCCTGCTACCCTCTTGCCTGCCATCCGCTAGCCGCCAAGCCCGCATGAGTGCTGTCCTGTCTGACCCAACCCTCCCCATCGATGAGCGCGTTGTGGCGCTGTTGCTGCAGCGCAGCAAACTAAAAGAGGCCGACTTGGTCAGTGCGCGCAAGCTGCAAGAGCAAGACGGTGGCGATTTGCTGGTGCTGCTGGGGCGGCTGGGGCTGGTGTCCGAGCGTGATCACGCCGAGGCCTGCGCGGCCGAGCTGGGGCTGCCGCTGCGCAGCGCAAAAGACGTGCCCGAGCTGCCGCCCGAGGAGGTGACCCTGGGTTTCAAGTTCATGAAGCAGTTTCATGCCGTGGCGGTGGCCGCCGATGCCGCCGGTGTGGATGTGCTGCTGGCCGACCCGCAAGATGCCTACGTGCAGGACGCGTTGCGGTTGGCGCTGGGGCGGCCACTGCGCCCGGCGGTGGCATTGCGTTCGGAAATTGATGAGTTGATCGAGCGCTGGTACGGGCAGGGCCGCAGTGCGATGGAAGGCATCGTGGAGCGCGCCGAAGGCGAGGAACACTTCGACGATGTCGAACACCTGCGCGATCTGGCGTCGGAAGCGCCAGTCATTCGATTGGTGAATCTGATCATCCAGCGTGCAGTGGAAATGCGCGCGTCCGACATCCATATCGAACCGTTCGAAACCCGGCTGAAAGTGCGTTACCGCATCGACGGGGTATTGGAAGAAGGCGAAAGCCCGCCGCTGAACCTGACCGCCGCCATCATCAGCCGCATCAAGATCATGGCCAAGCTCAACATCGCCGAGCGCCGCCTGCCGCAGGACGGGCGCATCATGGCGCGGGTGCAGGGCAAGGAATTGGATCTGCGTGTGTCCAGCATTCCCACCGCGCATGGCGAATCTGTGGTGATGCGCTTGCTGGACCGCGAAACCGTGGTGCTGGATTTTGCCAAGCTGGGGTTTGGCGAACACTTCATGCCGCGCTTCCAGAAAGTGCTGGAGCAGCCGCACGGCATCTTGCTGGTCACCGGCCCAACGGGTTCGGGCAAAACCACCACGCTGTACACCGCGCTGTCCAAACTCAACACGCCCAAGGTCAAAATCATCACGGTCGAAGACCCGGTGGAATACCAGATCGACGGCATCAATCAAATCCAGGCCAAACCCGCGATCGGGCTGGATTTTGCCAACGCGCTGCGCAGCATCGTGCGGCAAGACCCCGACATCATCATGATCGGTGAAATGCGCGATCTGGAAACCGCACGCATTGCCATCCAGTCGGCCCTGACCGGGCATTTGGTGCTGTCCACCTTGCACACCAACAACGCCGCCGGCGGCATCACCCGGTTGCTGGACATGGGGGTGGAAGACTATCTGCTGACCTCCACCGTCAATGGCATTTTGGCGCAGCGTTTGGTGCGCAGGCTTGAGCCCACCCACGCCGAAAAATATCCGGCCTCGCCCGAGGAAATCGAAAAATTCGGCCTGCGCCGGTTCCAGCCGCAAGGCGAAATTTTCCTGTATCGCGCCGTGCCCTCTCCGCTCTCGCCCACCGGCTATCTGGGCCGCACCACCATCATGGAATTGCTGGTGATGGACGATGAGGTGCGGCGTGCGGTGATGCGTCATGCCGGCATGGATGAAATCGAGCGTTTGGCACGCCAAGGCGGCATGAGCACGATGTACGAAGTGGGTATCGCCAAAGCCTTGCGCGGTGAAACCACCATCGAAGAAGTGCTGCGCGTGACTGAGGACGCGTAAGGTCATGGCCCTGTACCGCTACAAAGCCCTCAACGCGCGCGGTGAACTGCTGGATGGCCAGATGGAGGCCGCCAGCGATGCCGAAGTGGCGGCGCGTCTGCAAGAGCAGGGGCATCTGCCGGTGGAGGCCGCGCTGGCCAGTGGCAGCGGCGTGGCGTCGGCGTGGCGGGGGTTGTTCAAGCCTGCGCCATTTGCCGGGCAAAAACTGGTGCAATTCACCCAGCAGCTGGCCACCTTGCTGGGGGCCGGGCAGCCGCTGGATCGGGCGTTGGCGATTTTGCTGGAGTTGCCGGAGGATGCCGCAGCCAAGCGCACGATTACCGATATCCGCGATGCGGTGCGCGGCGGGGCGTCGTTGTCAGCGGCGCTGGAGCGACAGCACGGCACGTTTGGCCGGCTGTACGTGAATATGGTGCGCGCCGGCGAAGCGGGTGGCAGTTTGCACGAGACCTTGCAGCGCTTGGCCGACTATCTGGAGCGCGCCAGTGCGCTGCGCGGGCGGGTGATCAATGCCCTGGTGTATCCGGCGATTTTGTTGCTGATGGTGGGGCTGTCGCTGCTGTTTTTGCTGGGCTATGTGGTGCCGCAGTTTGCAGCGATGTATGAAAGCCTGGATGCCAAGTTGCCGTGGTTTTCGCAGGCGGTGCTGGGTTTGGGCATGTTGGTACGGCATTGGTGGATCGTGATTTTGGCGGTACCCCTGCTCATCCTGTTGTGGCTGGATCGCAAACGTCGCGACCCGGCATTCATGCTCAAGTTTGATGGCTGGCTGCTGCGGCAGAAATTGGCCGGTGTGTTGGTAGCCAAATTGGAAACCGCACGCCTGGCGCGCACCTTGGGCACCTTGTTGCGCAATGGTGTCCCGTTGTTGGCGGCATTGGGCATTGCCCGCAACGTGTTGGACAATCGCGTGCTGGCGGCGGATGTGGATGCGGCGGCGACTGAGGTCAAGAACGGCATTGGATTGTCGGCGGCATTGAGCAAGGGCAAGCGATTTCCCCGGCTGGCGCTGCAGATGATGCAAGTGGGCGAAGAGTCCGGCGCGCTGGACAGCATGCTGCTCAAAACCGCGGATACGTTCGAACAGGAAACCTCGGTGGCGATGGACCGCCTGCTGGCGGCGTTGGTGCCGGCAGTGACCTTGGTGCTGGCGGTGGTGGTGGGCGTGGTGATCCTGTCGGTGCTCACGCCGATTTACGATCTCACCAATGTGGTGGGCTGAGGCCGCTAAACTTCAACTTCGTTTGGCAGCCATGTTGGTTGCTGCCTGGTTACGCAATTTCACATTTCGCGGATCGTTACTATGCGCAAGCGTCAATTTTCAGGATCGATGTCGAAAGCCGCACAGCGCGGGTTTTCGCTGATCGAGATTATTGTGGTGGTGGTGTTGATTGGCGGCATCGTGGCGTTTGCCGCGTCGCGCATTTTGGGCGGCGGCGATCGCGCCAAGGTCAAACTGACCCAGGCGCAGCTGCAAACACTGGCCGAAAAGGTGCAGCAGTACCAAATGGATACCGGCGCATTGCCGCCCACGCTGGATGCGTTGGTGACCGCACCGGGTGGCACCCAAGGCTGGTTGGGACCGTATGCCAAAACCGCAGATTTGAACGACGCCTGGATGCACCCGATGCTGTACAAGGTGCCAGGTGAAGGCAAGCCGTTTGATTTGGTCAGCTATGGTGCCGACGGCAAGCCGGGTGGCGATAGCGTGAACGCCGACCTCAAGTTCGACTAAACCTGCCTGCGCGAGTACGCGAGTGAGCATGCGTCCGCAATTGCCCGCGCCCGGCTTTTCGTTGCTGGAAATGCTGCTGGTGCTGGTATTGATTGCCGCTGCCACGCTGCTGGCGATGGCGGCATTCAGTGGCGGGCTGCGCGGTATCCAGTTGCGCTCGGCGGCCAAGGAAGTGGCGGCGCAGATGCGATTTTCGCGCGCCTTGGCGATTGCCAGCGGCCAACCGCAGGATGTGATCATCGACCCGGCGGCCCGCACCTGGCGCGCCGCCAAGGACCGGCACGGGCAACTGCCCAGTGGTGGCGAGGTCGTATTCACCGGCGCGCGGGCCGCGCAATTGGGGATCACTGACAACCCTGCCGCATCACTCGGTGCAGTGCGGTTTTTCCCGGATGGTGCGGCTACCGGCGGCCGCTTGCGCTTGCAGACCAACGGCGCAGGCTGGGATGTCGATGTGCGCTGGTTGACCGGCGAAGTGCAGTTGCAACGGGCGGGGTCTGCGCCATGATGCGGCGCGCGCAAGCGGGTTTTACCTTGATCGAGATTCTGGTGGCGTTTGCGGTGTTGGCGCTGGGCCTGACGTTGTTGTTAGGCACCCTGTCTGGGGCCAGCCGACAAGTGCGTCAAGGCGGCGATGCTGGGCGCGCGGGATTACTGGCGCAGTCGTTGCTGGAAGATCGCCTGGTGCTGTTACAGGCACCCCTGCAACAGCAAGGTGCATTGGAAAAGGGGCGCTACCACTGGCAGTTGGCCGTGACCCCTTGGCAAGACCCGCAGCCGCGCCCGCGCACCGCCCCGCAAGACCCGTTCGCAGCGCGTCTGCTGCATGTGCAACTGGATATGCAATGGGGTGATGGCGGGCCGCAGCAGCAGCTGCATGTATCGTCGTTGCGGCTGGTATTGCCGCCCAAGTTGGAGCCGGGCCAGTGAGCCGGCGCGCACATGGGTTTACCTTGCTGGAAGTCCTGCTGGCGGTGACGTTGCTGGCCGCCGCATTGGCCTTGGGGTTTGGCGTGGTGCGCGCGGCTGGGGCCACGGTGGCGCGCGGCGAACTGGTCAGCCAGCGCAATGAGCGCATGCGTGCAGTGTCCGAGTTCTTGCGGCAGCGCATCGGAGGTGCGCAGGGCATCGTGTTTGCCTTCGATCAGCAAAGCGGGCGTTCGCTGCGGTTTGTGGGCGAGGCCAAGACGATGCGGTTTGTCGCGGATCTGCCGGATTATTTGGGCCGTGGCGGCCCGCATCTGCACGACTTGCAACTGCGTGATGCAGGTAACGGCACGCAAGCATTGGATGTGTTGTTTCGGCTGGTGCAAGCTGCACAAGCGCGTGCACCGACGCGGCCGCCGGAAGCCTTGGCCGAGGGCCTGACCCGGGTTGCCTTCGCCTATCGAAGCCTGGGCGACGATGGCAAGTTGGGGCCGTGGCAGCCGCAATGGGAAAACCCGGAAGCGCTGCCGATGCAGGTGCGTGTGCGGCTTGCCGATGCGCAAGGCGATTGGCCCGAGCTGGTGGTGTCCCTGCCGCAGGCTGGCAGTTATCTGGCCGGTGGTCGGAGCAAATCCTGATGGCGGGACACACGCAAACGATGCGCGGTGCTGCGTTGCTGATGGTGTTGTGGCTGGTCTTGCTGCTGGCAGGATTGGTGGCTGGGTATGCGCTCACGGCACGGGTGGAGTCCCTGCAGGGCAATGGCGTTGCGCGCACCGTGGTGGCACGCGAAGCGGCGCGTGCGGGGCTGGAATACGCCGCTGCACGGATGTTGGAACAAGACCCTGCACGGCGCTGGGCGGTGGATGGACGTGCCTACAAGATTGATTTTCAAGGCGTGCCGGTAACTGTTACGGTGCGCGATGAGGCCGCAAAGATCGACCTCAATAGCGCATCGCTTGATCTCATCAGTCATTTATTGCAAGCCGTGGGTGAGCCGCGCGAATCCGCCGACCAGCTGGCGGGTGCGGTGATCGATTGGCGCGACCCGGATAGTTTGACCCAGCCCGGCGGCGGTGCCGAAGACGCCGACTATCTGGGCGCGGGGCTGACCTGGGGGGCCAAAGATGCGCCGTTTGAATCGGTGGCTGAACTGGAACAGGTGTTGGGGATGCGCCCGGCGTTGTATGCCGCGGCGGCGGCGCATTTGACGATTTACACCGGGCAGGCTGCACCGGATGCCAATTTTGCCGATGCGGTGGTGCGCAAGGCGATGGGTTTGCCGGAAAAAGCCGCGCCCATCGACCCCACAGCGCCCCCGTTACCTGGCAGCGGCACGTATAGTATTGATAGCCGTGCCCGGCTCACCGATGGGCGCAGCGCGCGTCTTTCGGTGGTGCTCAGAATGGGGGGCAGTGGATTGCCGGGTTCGACATACACAACGCTGCACTGGCAGGCGGGGGGAGTCACGCAGTGAGTGCACAAAAGGCAGGGGGAACGCTGCTTGCACAGTCCGGTTCGGGGCTGCGCGGGTTGCTGACGTGGTGGGGGCACAGTCTTGCCGCATGGTTGCCGGCATCGCTGCGCCGCATCGTGGTGGCCGGCGACGAACGCCTGTGGCTGCAACCGCAGGGTGATGACGTGTGCCTGCTGCTGCAAGGTGAAGCGGGTCCACGGGAATTGGCGAGCCTGCCCTTGCCACTTCCCACCGCTAGCGATCCCTTGCAGCGGGTGCTGCACGAACGCGCGCGCGATCTGCCGCGCTGGTTGCAATTGCCGGACACTGCCGGGTTGCGGCGAAGCCTGGTGCTGCCGGCTGCCGCACGCGAGCGGTTGCGTGAAGTCCTGAGCTTCGAAATCGAGCGGCAAACCCCGTTTGCAGCGACCGATGTCCTGTTTGACGGACGCCTGTTGCAAGTCCGCGACGATGGCCAGTTGCAAGTCGAGCTGGTGGTGTTGCCTCGCACGCGGTTTGAGGCTATCTGTGCGCGCTTGGGCGGCATGGCACAGGGTTTGGCGGGAGTGGATTTGATCGCCACAAACGGGCAGCCCTTGGGGGTCAACTTGTTGCCACCGGCATCGCGTGGCAAGCAGCACGACAGCTGGCGTTGGTGGAATCTGGGGCTGGCCGCAGTGGCGTTGTTGGCTGTCGTGCTGGGAATGGCGCAATTGCTGGACAATCGGCGCACCGCTGCCGCTACCTTGAAAACCCAGATGCAAGCACGCGAGACACAGGCGCGTGCCATTTCCAGTGAACGGCAACGACTGCTGGATACGGTGGAGGGCGAGACCTATCTGCGTGCCCAGCGCAATGATCGCCCGCCGGCAGTGGAGGTGATGCAGGCACTGGCGCAGCGCCTGCCCGATGGCACTTATCTGGAAAAACTGTCGATCGACGGCGATCAACTCAACGTCATCGGCTTGTCCAGCCAGGCCGCCGCACTGGTAGGCAAGCTGGAAGGCGCGCCGCAATGGACAACGCCAGCACTCAGCGGCGCGCTGCAGCAGGATCCGCGCACGCGCATGGATCGCTTTACGTTGGTGGCGCAGCTGGCCGGGAAACTTCCGGCAGCAGTATCCAGCAGTCCCGCCGCCACATCCGCCGCAGGAGAGCCGCGATGAGCCCGCTCATTCCCGCCAGGCGTGATCGTTGGTTGGCACTGGCCTTGTTGCTGGTGGTACTGGGATTGCTATGGTTGTTGCTGGTCTGGCCGTTGTTCGGCCAGCCGCTGCAGCAAGCCAATGCCGAACTCATCCAGTTGCAGACCCGCGATGCGCGCCTGCGCAGCCTGCTGGGGCAAAAAACCCTGGTTGAACAGCGGCTGGCAGCACTGGCCGCACGCGGTGGTGGTTCCGGGTTTTTGGTCGAGCCCACCGCTGAATTGGCGACCGCCGGCTTGATCCAGCAATTGGAGCAAGTGGTCAGCGAAACCAGTCCGGGCAGCCGGGGCTGCGCGCTGGTCAACCGCACCCCCTTGGGTGACGAGGCCCAGAGTGGGCGCTACCGTCGGGTCACCGTGCAAGTGCGCCTGCGCTGCGGCAATGCGGAAACCCTGGCGGTGCTGCATGCCTTGCAATCAGCGCGCCCGTATTTGTTCCTCGACAGCCTGTCGATTACCGCGCAACGCTATTTCGCGGTGCCCGGAAGCGGGCAACCGCAGGAAGGCGGGCTGGATGTGAACTTCAACTTGTACGGCTATCTGCGGCCCGGTCCTGGAGGTGCACATGGCCGTTGAGCAAGGCGGGCTGCAGCGCTTCCTGCGAGCCGGGCCATTGACGTGGGTGCTGACCGCGGTGTGCGGCTGGGCGCTGTTGTTTTGGCTGGAAAGCATGCTCGGCTTGGGGGGGCGCACGGGCGAGCTGCCGCCGTTGCCGGCGGAGGCCTTGCCATCACCTGCGGCAATGGTGCCGGACCGGATCGGGCCGATGGCGCAATACGATGAGGCGGCGTCGCGGCCGCTGTTTACCGAAGACCGCAAGCCGCGGGCATTCCTGGCCACCGCCCCTGACGAGGGCGAAGCCGGGGCCAATAATTCGATGAACTTCATCCTCACCGGGGTATTGATCAGCCCCCATGTGCAGTTGGCGATCCTGCAGCCCAGCGGCGGTGGCAACTCGCAGCGGGTGCGGGTAGGCAGTGCGCCGGAGGGTGCCGCCGGCTGGCGCTTGCAGGAAGTACAGCCACGCCGTGCAATTTTCGAAGGTCCGGGCGGGCAAATGACGCTGGATCTGCGTACTTTTGGTGTCGCCGGGACACCGGCAGGTGCAACCAAGGTCGCCGCGGAAACTGCCTCAGCAGCGGCCGATGCCGCAGCGGCCGGCCCACCGCTGCCGCCACCCACGCCAGATGAATCCCGGCGCATTGATGAAATTCGCAAGCGCATCGAAGCCCGGCGCGCGCAATTGCAACAACACAATCAGGCCCCGCCAGCGCGTGCGGCAGCCAACTCCACAACCAGCACCACCCATGCACCTGCCAGTACCGGCCCGGTCCTGCAGGAGGTAAAAGAATGATGCAAATCCATGCCATGACCCGGACGTTTCAGCCCATGACTGCGCGCACGTTGACGATTTCCCTGTTGGTCGGCACATTGGCCGCCTGCGCCAGTGTCCCGCAGCCGCAGTTGCACCGCACCCAGCGCAGCGCGCAGGCGCAAGATGGCAACGCCGACAGCGGCGATATCCGCAAGGAAATCCTGCAGGAGTTGGGGAGTGACGGCCCGCAGCCGGTGATCCGGCGCGGCAATGGTGGCGTCATCAATCAAAAAGTCGCCAGTGCACCACCGCCCTCGCTGGCCAGCAGCGGGCAGGCCAGTTTCAATTTCGAAGGCGAATCCTTGCAGGCGGTGGTCAAAGCCATTCTCGGCGACATGCTCGGCCAGAGTTACAGCATTGCCCCCGGCGTGCAGGGGACGGTGACCGTGGCTACCCAGAAGCCGGTGGGTGCCGCCGGTGCGCTGAGTCTGCTGGATCAGGTGCTGGCGCAAAACAACGCGCGCATGGTGTACAGCGATGGCCGCTACAACATCGTGACTGCCGACCAAGCCTTGCAGAACGGTGCCGCATTGCGCACCGGTTCACCGGCAACCGCGCGCGGTTTTGAATCACGTGTGGTGCCACTGCATTTTGTCTCGGCCACCGAGATGGAGAAAATTCTCAAGCCGTACGCGCGCCAAGGCTCCATCGTGACGGTGGATGGCGCACGCAATCTGATCACCATTGCCGGCACCCGTGCCGAGTTGGAAAACTACCTGCGCACCATTCAGGTGTTCGACGTGGATTGGATGTCCAGCATGTCGGTGGGCGTATTTCCCCTGCAGTCGGGCAAAGCCACCGATGTGGTGCAAGACCTCGAGCGCGTGTTCGGTGAACAGGGCAAGACCCCGGTCGCGGGCATGTTCCGCTTCATGCCGCTGGAAGCCACCAATTCGGTGATGGTGATCACCGCGCAGCCCAGTTATCTGGATGAAATCCACCAGTGGATCGACCGCATCGAAGGCGGCAGCGGCGATGGCCGGTTGTTTTCCTACGAGTTGAAATACATCAAGGCCCGCGATCTGGCCGATCGCTTGTCGGAAGTGTTTGGCGGCAAAGGCGGTTCGCAAAACGAGGACGCCAACGCCTCGCTGATGCCGGGCGTGCAGGGCAGCGAGTTGCGCGATGGCAACAACGATGACCGTTCTGGGTTGTCATCCACTGGCGCGGGCGGGACTGGGCTGGGCCAAGGTGGCAGTCTGCCGCAGTCGCGTGGCGGCAATGGCCGGGTGACACTGAAAGTGGGCGGTGCCGAAGTCGGTGTGTCGGCGGTGGAAGACACCAATTCGCTGCTGGTGCGCGCCAGCGCGGCGCAATGGAAGTCGATCCGCGAAGTCATTGATCGCCTCGATGTCATGCCGATGCAAGTGCAGATCGAGGCGCAAGTCATCAGCGTGGCGTTGAAGGGCGACCTGCAATATGGCGTGAGCTGGTTCTTCGATCATGCGGTGAACTCCAACGCCGCTGGCAATCTGCCGTATCCGACCGGGCGCAACAGCTGGGGCAGCTATTCCGGTGGCGTCAGTCCGCTGAGCAATGGCAGCGGCAACTTGCTCAGCTGGACCTTCCTTGGGAAAAATGCGGCGGCGATTGTGAGTGCGTTGGATTCGGTGACCGATGTGCGCACTTTGTCCTCGCCGTCGGTGTTGGCGCAGAACAATCGCGAAGCCACGCTCAACGTTGGGCAGCGCATTCCAATCGCCTCGGTCAGCTTCAACCCGAACGGTGGCAACAGCAATGGCACCTACAGTCAGGTGCAATATTTGGACACCGGCATCATCCTCAAGGTGCGCCCGCGGATCACCCGCGATGGCATGGTGTTCCTCGATATCGTGCAGGAAGTCAGCAAGCCTGCCGGCGTCGCGGATATTCAGGGCAATGTGCGCATCGATACCAGCAAGGTCACCACCAGTGCAGTGGCCCCCAGCGGGGACACCATCATGCTGGCCGGTCTGATCACCGATGGCAGCCAGAAGGGCTCGACAGGTGTGCCGGGGTTGAGCCGGATTCCGATCATCGGTGGCCTGTTCGGCCAGCAGAGCAACGGCAAATCACGCGATGAACTGGTGGTGCTGATTACACCCACTGTGGTGCGAAATCCGCTGGAAGCACGCAGTTTGACCGACGAATACGGGCGTCGCTTCCGCGCGCTTGATCCGATCTACAACCCGAAGAAAAAGTGAGCCAAACCGGCGCGTCCTGGCCAGTGATCCTGGTGCCGGTAGGCACCAATGAGGACGCGTTGGATGGGTGTTTGGCGGCCCTGGATGCAGGCACACCGCACGGTACCCGGGTGTGGCTGGCGGATGATGCGCAAGCCGGCCCACGCGGGCTTGCATTGATCCGGCATTGGCTGGGCACAACGCGCCTGCAAGCCGCGCATACCCGGCGCAGTCAGCCCTTGGGCGAAGCGGCGCATCTGGAGCAAGCCTTGCAGGCCTGCGGCAATGCCGACGTGGTGGTGCTGGCCAGCGATGCGCGCCCGGTACCCGGCTGGCTGGCGCAATTGACCGCGTGTTTGGCCAGCGATGCCGCCATCGCCACGGCAACGCCTTGGTGCAATGCCGGTGAAGTCGCGGCGTGGCCACGGATTGGCGAAATCGTCGCGCTACCCGATGCCCCTGGGCGCTTGGCCGATGCCTGCACGCATCTGCCTGCCGACTATCCGCCGCTGCCCTCGGCAGTGGCGCATGCGGTATTGCTGCGCGGCTCGGCGCGCGTTGCAGCCGGCGGTGTGGATAGCGCCAGCTATCAGTCCTGGTATGCGGCGTTGATTGATTTATCGCTGCGCATGGCCGGGCTGGGCGGGCGCAATGTGCTGTGCGACAACGCATTCGTGGTGCGTGATGCCGAGAGTGCGCCGCAGGCCGGTGACCTCGACGCCTTGGCCGTGCGCTGGCCGGCATGGCATGCGCGGCTGGCCGACTGTCTGATGCACGACCCCTTGCTGCCACAGCGGCAGCGGCTGCAACACGCATTGCAAGCTGTCGAACGCGTGCCACCGCAGCCGGATTTGTTCGTGACGCCATGACCGCGACTGGCCGCACCGACATCGCCGTCATCGTGGTGGCCTACAACAGCGAAGCCACGATCGAACTCTGTCTGCAGCGGTTGCGGGCCGCCGAAGGCGTTGCCGAAATTCGCGTGGTCGACAACAACTCCGGTGACAGCACGCTCGACATCGTGCAGCGGCACGCATTGGCCGACCCGCGTCTGCGCTTCATCGCCAACCCCGATAATCCAGGCTTTGCGCAAGCTTGCAATCAAGGTACCGCCGCCAGCCATGCGCCGTGGCTGGCATTCGTCAACCCGGATTGCTTTGTGGAGGCCGATACCTTGGCGCAGTTGCGTGCCGCCGCCAGTGCCGTGGGTGGCGGCTTGGCGGGGGCTGCGTTGTGTGACGAAGACGGCGTATGGGATGCCGCCGCACGCCGGCGGGATCCGCAATTTGCGGCGATGTTGCGTTCATCGCGCGCGCGCGATCTCAGCGTGGCACGCGATGCAGCGCAAGCATTGCAACCGGTGGATGCGGTGTCCGGCGCATTGATGGTGTTGCCGCGTGTCGTGTTCGAACGGATTGCTGGATTTGATGCCGGCTACCGCCTGCACGCCGAAGATCTGGATCTATGCCGGCGCGTGCGCGCAACCGGCGCGCAGGTGGTCTGCGCCAATGCGGTGCGCGTGGTGCATGTGCGCGGCGTGTCCTCGCGTGCGCGCCCAATCTTTGTTGAATGGCACAAGCACCGTGGGCTGTGGCGTTATTTTTGCAGGTTCGAGGCCCGCCAATGCGGAATGGTGACCCGCATGGCGGTGTTCGCGATGATTTGGGGCAGATTCCCGTTCGCGGTGTTGCGCGCGTCGCTGCGCCGGTAAGCGGAGTCATGCCGAAGTCTGTCGCGCGCAGGGCGCGCTCCCACCGGGCTGTGTGGGCCGTCGTGCGCAGGGCGCGTTGCCACCGGGTTGTGTGTGGCGCGCAGGGCGCGCTCCCGCCGGGGTAGTGTATGTGTCCCGCGCGGCGCGTTGCCACGGGGTTGTGAGAGTACGGTCAGCGGAAACGATTGATGGTATCGCGCAACTCGCGTGCGGCGTCGGCGGCCGCTTCGGCATAGCCTTCGCCTTGCGAGGCGTACAGGATGCCGCGTGCGGAGTTGATCATCAGCCCGCTGCCGTCGGCGGTCTTGCCATTTTTCACCACCGCTTCCACATCGCCGCCCTGCGCGCCGATACCCGGAATCAGCAGCGGCATGTCACCGACGAGGTTGCGAATGACCTTCAGTTCTTGCGGGAAGGTGGCGCCCACCACCAGCGCGCAATTGCCGTCCGCGTTCCAGTCGTTGGCAATGGTGCGGGCGATGTGCTGGTACAGCGGCGCACCTTCGATCAGCAGTTCCTGGAAGTCGCGCGCGCCGGGGTTGGAGGTGTGGCAGAGGAATACACAGCCGCGGTCGTTGTACTCCAGAAACGGCTGCGCGGAGTCCTTGCCCATGTACGGGTTCAGCGTCACCGCATCGGCGCCGAAGCGCTCGAATGCCTCGCAGGCGTATTGCTGCGCGGTGCTGCCGATGTCGCCACGCTTGGCGTCCAGAATCACCGGCACGTCGGGGTGTTCGGCATTGATATGTGCGATCAAGCGCTGCAATGCCGCCTCGCCATGGTTGTGCGCGGCGAAATACGCAATTTGCGGTTTGAACGCACAGGCGTACTGCGCGGTGGCATCGGCAATGTCGCGACAAAACGCGAACAGCGCGTCGTCGTCGTCCACAAAGCGATCCGGGAATTTGGCCGGATCCGGGTCAAGGCCCACGCAGACCAGGGTGTCGGCCTGCTGCCAACGGTTGCGCAGTTTTTGGATAAAGGTCATGACGTGTTGCTCCTGCATGCAAAGACGCCCACGTTGCCGTGGGCGTCCGGTCATTACTTCAGCGCCTTGAACCGCAAGCGCTTCGGGCCGGCGTCGTCGCCCATGCGGCGGCGTTTGTCTTCTTCGTATTCGCGGTAGTTGCCCTGGAAGAACTCCACATGCGAGTCGCCTTCGAAGGCGAGGATGTGGGTGGCGATGCGGTCGAGGAACCAGCGGTCATGCGAAATGACGAAGGTGTTGCCGGGGAATTCCAGCAGCGCATCTTCCAGCGCACGCAGGGTTTCGATGTCCAGATCGTTCGACGGTTCGTCGAGCAGCAGCACATTGCCCCCCTGCAACAGGGTCTTGGCCATGTGCAGGCGGCCACGCTCACCACCGGACAGCGCACCGACCAATTTCTGCTGGTCCTGGCCCTTGAAGTTGAAGCGGCCGATGTAGGCGCGGGACTGGATTTCCACGCCATTGATATTGAGGATATCGCGCCCGCCCGACACTTCCTGAAACACGGTGTGGTCGCCTTCCAATGCGCCACGGCTCTGGTCCACATACGCAAGATTGACGGTGGGGCCGATGTTGATCGAGCCCGAATCCGGCTTTTCTTGTCCGGTGATCATCTTGAACAGGGTGGATTTGCCGGCACCGTTGGGGCCGATGATGCCAACGATGGCGCCCGGCGGCACGATCATCGACAAATCATCAATCAACAGGCGGTCACCGAACGTCTTCGACACGCCCTTGAACTCGATGACCGAGTTGCCCAAACGCTCGCCCGGCGGGATGAAGATTTCATTGGTTTCGTTGCGGCGCTGGTAGTCCACGGCTTGCAGCTCGTCCAGACGCGCCAAACGCGCCTTGCCCTTGCTGCGGCCGCCCTTGGCGTTTTGCCGCGCCCATTCCAGTTCTTTTTGGATGGCTTTCTGGCGCGATTTTTCCTGATTGTCTTCCTGCTTCAGGCGCTCGTCTTTTTGGGTCAGCCAGTCGGTGTAATTGCCCTTCCACGGAATGCCGCGGCCGCGATCGAGTTCCAGAATCCATTCGGCGGCGTTGTCGAGGAAGTAGCGATCATGGGTGACCGCCACCACGGTGCCGGTGTAGCGGTGCAGGAATTGTTCCAGCCATTCCACCGACTCGGCATCGAGGTGGTTGGTGGGTTCGTCGAGCAGCAGCATGTCGGGTTTTTGCAGCAGCAGGCGGCACAGCGCCACGCGGCGTTTTTCACCACCGGACAGCTTGCCGACGATGGCATCCCACGGCGGCAGCCGCAGCGCGTCGGCGGCCACTTCCAGCTGGTTTTCCAAGGTGTGCGCATCACCGGCGGCGAGGATGGCTTCCAGGCGTTCCTGCTCTTTTGCCAAGGCGTCAAAGTCGGCGCCTTCCTCGGCGTAGGCGGCGTAGACCTCGTCCAGCCGGGCCTGCGCCTGCAGCACTTCGCCCACGCCTTCTTCCACCGCTTGCCGCACCGTGTGCTCGGGGTTGAGTTCCGGTTCCTGCGCCAGATAGCCGACCTTGATGCCGGCTTGTGGGCGCGCCTCGCCTTCGAAATCCTTGTCCACCCCGGCCATGATTTTCAGCACGGTGGATTTGCCCGAGCCGTTCAGGCCCAGCAGGCCGATCTTGGCACCGGGGAAAAACGAGAGCGAGATGTCCTTGATGATCTGCCGCTTGGGCGGCACCATCTTGGACACGCGGTTCATGGTGTAGATGTATTGCGAGGACATGCGGAAAGCTCCGTGAGCGCAAACGCGCCCGCACCATGCGGTGCGAATGGCAAAAGGGGGGTGGCAACCGACGAATTATACCGGCAGTGGCGCGGCTAAAGTTTCTTGAATGCTGGCTGAGGGCGGCCACAAGGCGCCGGCTGCAGCAATCCTTTATTCAGTCTGTCGGGTAGATAGTTGAACCACGAATTTCGGACGGGAGTCAGTCATGAAAACCTTATTCGCACTTGTTGCCGCTGCTGCCGTGACGCTTGGGTTGGCGTCAACACCGGCATTGGCCGGCGACCACCATGGCAACGCTGGGCACCAGAATGAGCAACGCGATTGGGGCCATCAGGGCAACAACAACGGATGGCGCAACCACGCGCACGACAATGGCAATCACGCGAGGTATCGCGGCAGCTACGGCAACTCGCGTGGCGATTACCATCGCGATGATGACCGCTACCATGGCGATGGCGGGTATCGCGGTGACAATCGTGCCGACTATCGTGGTGATTATCGCGGCAACTATCGCCCGCATTACTACCGGCCTGCGCCGCGCGTGGTGTATCGCCCGCTACCCGCCCCTTACTGGCGTCGCGGCGGGCATTACTACGGCAGGGGCTATGCGCCGACCTATGTGGTCAACGACTGGGGCAATTACGGCCTGTACGCCCCACCGTCCGGCTATTACTGGCGCCGTAGCGATGCCGGTGATTTCCTGCTGGTGGCGATCACCACCGGGATCATCACCAATCTCATCTTGAACCACTGATCACACTATGGGATGTGGACACAAACCGGTTGGCCTGATGGTCGGCCGGTCTTGGTCCAGAGTCCAGCATTGTCTGGGGCATCAGTGCGGTAAGACGGTTTGCATCGCCAAGCTTCCCAGCGCCACTGCCAGCCACACGCCGAGGCCCAGCAGCACCGGGCGCGGCCCGGTGGCGCGCATGTGTTGCAGGTTGGAGCTCAGGCCGATGGCGGCAAGTGCCAGCACCATCGCCATGCTGGCGGCCAAATGCAGCCCGCCAAGCGCTGCTGCGGGCACCCACCCCGCGCTGCGCAGCAGCGAGGCGGCGATAAACCACAGGATGAACCACGGCACGATGCCGCCACTGCGCAGCGACGGTTGACCGCTGCCGGCGGCTTGCCCGCGTGCGCGCCATGCCAACGCGCCAGCCAGCAGCAGACACACCGGCACGATCATGCTGGCCCGCGCTAATTTGACAATCACCGCATAGTCGCCAGCGGCGTGGCCATAGGCATAGCCTGCGGCGACGACGGATGAGGTGTCATTGATGGCGGTGCCGGCCCACAAGCCGAATTGGGTGGCATCCATCCCCAGCAGATGCCCCAGCCACGGAAACAGCAGCACCGCGACCAGGTTGAACAAGAAAATGGTGGACAGCGCAAACGCGGTGTCGTGCTCTTCGGCTTGCAAAATCGGTGCCACTGCCGCAATTGCCGAGCCGCCACAGATGGCGGTGCCCACGCCCACCAGCACCGCCAATTTTCCCGGGATCCGCAGCAGCCGGTGCAGCAGCCAAGTGGCGATGAAGGCAAGCGCCAGCGTGGCCAGGGTGACGCGCAGCGAGGCGCGGCCAACCCGCGCCACTTCGCCCAGATCCAGCCCGAACCCCAGCAGCACGATGGAGGCTTGCAGCACGTATTTCCCGGCAAATTCGATCCCCGGCACGCATTGCGCGGGCGGCGTCCACGCGGCGCGCAGCGCCACGCCCAGCAAGATCGCCAATACCGCGCTGCCCAGCAGCGGCCAAGCCAGCCCGCCCAGCCATGCCAATACAGCAGGAACACAGGCCAGCAGCAGGCCGGGCAAGAGGCCTGACAGGGATCGCGAACGAGGCATGGGGTGGGGATTCAATTGTTTCTCGGGGTGATTTTCGCAGATTTTTGGTTTGGCAAATGATGGTTTGGCATGCAGGTATTCCATCGGCGCGGCAAAATCCTCGACATGCCCCCCGCGGGCTACAATCGCAATCCCCCCAACCCCGGAGTCCCCCATGTTCTCCCGTGCCGACACGCTTGCCGCTTTTGATCCCGAACTGGCCAAGGCCATTGCCGCAGAAGACCGTCGCCAGGAGGATCACGTTGAGCTGATCGCCAGCGAGAACTACGCCAGCCCGCGGGTGATGGAAGCGCAGGGCAGCCAGCTCACCAACAAATATGCGGAAGGCTATCCGGGCAAGCGGTATTACGGCGGTTGCGAATATGTCGATGTGGCCGAGCAGTTGGCCATCGACCGCTTGAAGCAATTGTTCAACGCCGATTACGCCAACGTGCAGCCGCACAGCGGCTCGCAGGCCAACCAGGCGGTGTATTTCGCGCTGCTGCAACCGGGCGACACCATCCTCGGCATGTCGCTGGCGCACGGCGGGCATTTGACCCACGGTGCCAAGGTCAATGCCTCGGGCAAGCTGTTCAACGCGGTGCAGTACGGCGTGAACGAACAGGGCTTGATTGATTACGACGAAGTGGAGCGCCTGGCGCTGGAACACAAGCCGAAGATGGTGGTGGCCGGGTTCTCGGCGTATTCGCAGGTGGTCGACTGGGCGCGCTTCCGCGCCATTGCCGACAAGGTCGGCGCGTATCTGTTCGTGGACATGGCGCATGTGGCCGGCCTGATCGCCGCCGGTGTGTACCCCAGCCCGGTGCCGCACGCGCACGTCGTCACATCCACCACCCACAAGACCCTGCGCGGCCCGCGTGGCGGCATCATCATCGCCAGCCGCGCCGCGATGGGCGAGCAGGCCGAAGAGATCGAAAAGAAGCTGCAATCGATCGTCTTCCCCGGCATTCAAGGCGGCCCGTTGATGCATGTGATCGCGGCCAAGGCGGTGGCCTTCAAGGAAGCACTGGATCCGGCGTTCAAGGACTACCAGCAGCAGGTGGTGAAGAACGCGCAGGCGATGGCCAAGGTGATCATTGCGCGCGGCTACAAAATCGTCTCCGGTGGCACCCAGAACCACCTGATGCTGGTGGACATGATCGGCAAGGACGTCAGTGGCAAGCAAGCCGAAGAGGCGCTGGGCAAGGCGCATATCACCGTCAACAAGAACTCGGTGCCGAACGATCCGCGCAAACCTTTCGTCACCTCGGGCCTGCGCATCGGCACGCCGGCGGTCACCACCCGCGGCTACAAGGAAGCCGATTGCGTGGCGCTGGCCGAGTGGATCTGCGACGTGCTGGACAACCCCGGCGACGACAACGTGATTGCCGGCGTGCGCGGCAACGTTGAACTGCAGTGCAAGCAGTTCCCGGTGTACGGCTAAGCCTTGCACTGCCCGTTCTGCCAGCACAGTGATACCCGCGTGATTGATTCGCGGGTGTCCGAAGACGGCGCGACGATTCGCCGCAGGCGCGGTTGCGAGGCCTGCGGCGAGCGTTTTTCCACCTTGGAAATGATCGAGCTGAAGTTGCCGGCCATCATCAAGTCCGATGGTCGGCGCGAAGCCTTCGATGCGCGCAAATTGCGGGTGGGGTTTGACCGTGCGCTGCAAAAGCGGGCGGTATCGGAAGAGAAAATCGAAGCGGCGGTGCGCGCAGTGGTGCATCAACTGCGCATGACCGCCGAGCGCGAAATCGAATCGCGCCGGGTCGGCGGCTTCGTGATGGATGAACTGCGCAAGCTCGATCACGTGGGCTATGTGCGGTTTGCCTCGGTGTACCGCAGCTTCGAAGACGTGGCCGATTTCCGCGAAGAGCT
>DAORUL010000018.1:0-12332 GCA_035433165.1 Thermomonas sp.
CCAGCACTTCCGACCAGATGTAGGCGTAATAGCCGGCCGCGTAGCCGCCCATGATGTGGCTGAAATAAGGCGTGCGGTAGCGTGGCGGCACCGGTGCGTAATCAAAGCCATCCGCCTTCAACGCCTTGGCTTCGAACGCCATCACCCCGGGGGCATCCGGAATCTGTTCCAGCGGGAGCTGGTGCCAGCGTTGGTCCAGCATGGCTGCCTCCAGATATTCGGTGGTGGCAAAGCCCTGATTGAACTTGGACGCCGCAATCACCTTGTCCAGGAGCGGCTTGGGCATCGCAGCACCAGTCTGATAGTGCTTGGCGTAGTGGCCCAGCACTTCCGGCCAGTCGGTCCACATTTCATTGACCTGCGACGGGTATTCGACAAAGTCACGCGGCACGTTCATCGAAAAATACGGGTAGCGCACATCCTGGAAGAAGCCGTGCAAGGCGTGGCCAAATTCGTGGAAGGCGGTGGTGACTTCATCCCACGTCAGCAAGGTGGGCTTGCCCTCGGAAGGCTTTGGAATGTTCAGGTGATTGGCCACCACGGGTTTTTCACCCAGCAATGCGGACTGCGACACGTAGGTGTTCATCCATGCGCCGCCGCGCTTGGATGCGCGCGCATACGGATCGAAGATGAAGATCGCCAGGGGGCTGCCGTCCTTGTCGAACACTTCATAGGTGAAGGTGTCGGCGCGATATTTGGGCAGGTCGGTGCGTTCCTTGAAGCTGATCCCGTACAGCCGGTTGGCGGCATAGAACACGCCATTTTCCAGCACGTTCTTCATTTCGAAATAGGGCTTGAGTTGCGATTCGTCGAAGCTGAATTTCGCCGCACGCACTTTCTCGCTGTAGTACGACCAATCCCATGGTTGCAGCTGGAAGCTGGCCTGATGCGCGGCTTTTTGCTGTGCATCGATCATTGCCTGCAGCTCGCCGCCTTCACGGCGGGCATTGGTTACCGCTTTCGGTGCCAGCGCACGCAGCATTTTGTTGACGTTGTCTTGATTGGCAGCGGTCTCATCGGCCAGCACAAAATTGGCCGACGTGTCGTAACCCAGCATGCGCGCACGTTCGGCGCGCAGCTTGAGGATTTGCGAGACGATGCCGGTGTTGTCCCATTGGTTGCCCCGGCTGCCGCGCGCCACCGAGGCCTCGTGCAGGCGCTGCCGCAGTGCGCGGTTTTCCAGCTGCGTTTCGGCTGGCTGGCCGGTGGTGTTGAGCAGCGCAATGACGTATTTGCCAGGCAGGTTGCGCACCTTGGCAGCCTCCGCGGCGGCGGCGATCTGCTCGTCGGTCATGCCTTTGAGCTCATCGCGGCTGTCCACCACGACCGCGGACGCATTCACTTCGGCCAATACGTTCTGGTTGAACTGGGTGCCCAGCTTGGACATTTGCGTATTGATCTCGCGAATGCGGGCTTGTTGGGCTTCGCTCAACGCGGCACCGGCCCGCACAAAATCCTGGTAGCGCTTTTCCAGCAGGCGCTTGTCAACGGCGTCCAGTCCCAGCGTGTCGCGCGCGTCATACAGCGACTTGATGCGGGCAAACAATTTTGGGTTGAGCGAAATTGCATCGCTGTGCGCGGAGAATTTTGGTGCGTACTCGGTTTCGAGTTTTTCGCGCGCATCATTCTTGTCGGTGCCGACCAAATTGAAAAACACGTTGGTGGCGCGATTGAGCACCTGTCCGCTTTTTTCCATTGCCACGATGGTGTTCTGGAAGCTCGCGGGCTCCGGGTTGTTGGCAATGGCATCGATCTCGCGCAACTGCTGCGCCATGCCGGCATCGAACGCCGGGGCAAAATCGCTATCGGCGATCTTGTCAAATTGCGGGTAGTTCAGCTCCAGCGGACTGGCTGCGGCGAAGATGCCGCTATAGGTGGGGGCGGCGGGCATGGACGCTTCCTGCTTGTGGGCTAGCGGCGTCGAGGTGGCGCAGCCGCTGATGACGGTGGCAATGGCAAGGGCTAGGGTGCAGACGATGGGTCGTTTCATGGCAACTCGCAAACGGGACAAGACAATCGCCAAGGTTAGCGCATCGCCGATTTGATGGTTGTGGTAAGCAATATGACTTGGCCTATGCCGATGGCCAGTTGCCAAACGCAAGTGCCGGAACGAGAATCATCGACAATGGCAAATCAAAGGCAGGCATGGATATGAACGCGTTTGATTTCGATGCAATGGCGTTGGATGGCAGCCAGCAACTGCTGTCGCAATATCGTGGTCACGTGTTGTTGATCGTGAATGTGGCGAGCAAATGCAGTTTCACGCCGCAGTATGCCGGCCTAGAAGCGCTGTGGCGTGACTATGCTGCACAAGGATTGGTGGTGCTGGGCTTCCCCTGTGATCAGTTCGGGCATCAGGAGCCGGGTAACGCGGAGGAAATCCGCAATTTTTGCTCACTCAGTTATGACGTCAGCTTCCCGATGTTTGCCAAGGTGGAGGTCAATGGCAGCAATGCGCATCCATTGTGGAAATGGTTGAAGCAGCAAAAGGGCGGGTTGTTGGGGATCGACGCCATCAAGTGGAATTTCACCAAGTTTCTGGTGGGGCGCGATGGCAATGCGTTACGCCGTTATGCGCCCACCGATACCCCCGAATCAATGCGCAGAGACATCGAAGCGGCATTGGCATGAATCACGAGGAAGTGCATGGCAGTGGCTACCGGCTGGTGTTGGACTACCAGCCGCCGCTGCTGTGCGTGCAGGTATTCGGCAATGAGGACAGTAGCCTGCCGGTGACCAGTGAATATTGGATCACCATCATCCAGCGTTTGCGTGCGCTGGGGGCCAGTCAATTATTGGTGCTGGATGCCAAGGAAAGCGATGTGATGTCGAGCGAAGACCTGGAACGCTTCTTCGTGGCCATTGAAGGCCTTGGGCTGGAACAGGCCAAGATTGCCTATGTGGAGGGGCGGGTAGACCAAATGCCCCGAATTCAGGAAGCCGAGATCATGGCGATGGAGCGTGGCTACAAGGTTCGCATGTTCGGTAATGAAGCGGATGCCAGGATCTGGCTGCGTTATGGGAGTGCTTGAGCGATTGATCGCGGGCCTTATTTTTCGACGAATGCGCGCTCGAACACGTATTCCCCGGCAGTACCAATGCGCGGTGATGCACTCATGCCGCTGTTGTCGAGAATCCGGCGAAAATCGGCCAGCATCTGCGGGCTGCCGCAAATCATGGCGCGGTCATGGGCAGCATCCAGCGGCTCGATACCCAGCGCCTGGGCAATGCGGCCTTGTTCCAGATGGTCGGTGATACGGCCATGTTGAGTGTGGCCGTTGTATTCGAATTCCTCGCGTGACACCGCCGGGTAGTACAGCAGACGGTCGCGGATGACATCGCCCAACAGCTCGTGTTGAGGGAGTTCGCGTTCGATATAGTCGCGGTAGGCAAGGTCTTCGCTGCCGCGCACCCCATGACACAAGATCACGCGCTGAAAGCGCTCGTAGGTCTCGGGATCCTTGATTACCGACATCCACGGAGCAAGCCCGGTGCCGGTGGCCAGCAAATACAGGTTTCGGCCAGGATGCAGATCCGAAATCAACAGCGTGCCGGTGGGTTTGCGACCGATCAGAATAGTGTCACCCGGTTGGATGTGTTGCAGGCGTGAGGTCAGTGGCCCGTCCTGCACCTTGATGCTGAAGAACTCCAGTTGTTCTTCCCAATTGGCACTGGCGATGGAATAGGCGCGCATGAGCGGCTTGCGCGAACCATCGGCTTGCTCGACCTCCAGCCCAATCATCACGAACTGGCCGTTGTCGAAACGGAAGCCGTCATCGCGGGTGGTGGTGAAACTGAAGTAGGCGTCCGTCCAGTGACGAACGTCGAGCACCGTTTCGGTGCCGTAGGGAGCGGCCATGCGGGCAAATAGGGAAGATGAGGCAGGCGGCCATTTTACGCCGCAACGCAGCATCCCGGTTGATCTGGCGCAAGTTGACCGCATGCCGGGATGCAGCGGCATCCCGGTGGCGCTCGACGATTGCAGCACGGGTGGGCGCGTCGGCCCAGCCGGTTCAGCGCTTGACGTTGAACATCGCCAAACGGTTGTCCAAGGTCGTCGCCGGCAAGCCCAAGTCGCGGGTGACCTGCACCATGGTTTCATACTCGCGCGGATCCAGCCGGCCATCCGAAGTGGCCAAACGCAGCAGCGCGTCGTACAGGCGTTCGGCCGGTTCAGAGCCGGCCGGGTGGGCGTCCACGAAGCGCAGCAACTCCGCGTGCACGTTGATGTTGCGCAACATGCCGCGATCGAAGGCTTCCATGGCGATACGGCGGGCCGTCATCGACAGGTCGGTTTCATCCATGATCTGGTTGGCCAGATTGGATTCATGGCTGCTTACCAGGCGATCGGCCTTGGCCATGTAGCCCATCAGCCCGAAGATCACTTCGATCACCATCCGGGTGTCTTCATCGGGCTTGCCCAGCCCCAGCAGATCGCCCAATAGCAGACGAATATCATTGATGACGCCACGGATGCCTTCGAACTTACCACTCGCAGAAGTACTGTCAGCCATGCCTGCTCCCCCATGAATGTCCCCGTATCATCCTGCGCTAGATCGACGCTGCTGAAAAGGGGGGGTCAGCGCTTTGGAGGGGTCAATCGCAGCAATTGGCCGTCGTCTTCGTCGGTCAGCACGTAGATGTGGCCATCAGCGCTCACCCGCACATCGCGAATGCGGCTGCGCAATGTGCCCAGCAATCGTTCTTCGGCAACGATGCGATCGCCGTTCAAGCGCAACCGGATCAAGCTTTGTCCGGCCAACGCCCCCAGCAGCAGGCTGTTGTTCCAGGCACTCCCGGGGTGGCCGACAAAAAAAGCCATGCCTGACAGTGCCGGTGACTTGGCCCAGACGTGGTACGGGCGCTGCATGCCGGGTGCTTGGCGGCCAATCGTTTCCGAATACGGGAGATTGGTCAGATAGTTCATGCCGTCGCTGATCACCGGCCAGCCGTAGTTTTTGCCGGCTTCGGGCAGGTTGATTTCATCCCCGCCACGCGGACCGTGTTCGCTCTGCCAGAGCCGGCCGCTGCGCGGATCCACCGCCAATCCTTGCATGTTGCGGTGGCCGTAGCTCCAGATTTCTGGGCGTGCGTTGGCGCGGCCCACGAAAGGATTGTCGGTGGGAATACTGCCATCCAGATTGAGCCGCACCAATTTTCCCTGCAACTTGTCCAGTTGTTGCGCCAGCTCCTTCTGGTTGCGCTCGCCTTGGCTGATAAACACATGGCCCCGGCCATCAAACGCGATGCGCGAACCAAAGTGATTGGGCCCTTCGAGTTTGGGTTCTTGCCGATACACCACACGCATATCGGACAGCGCTGTTGCGTCCAATGTCGCGGTAGCTACCGCAGTGCCGGCGGTGCCATCGGGTCCCGGTTCGGCATAGCTCAGCCAAATACGTCGATTGCTGGCGAATGCCGGATCCAGCACCACATCCAGCAACCCGCCTTGGCCTTCGGCGAAGACCTTGGGCACGCCGGTAAGCGCTGCTGAGAGTTGTCCGGTTGCGGAAATTCTGCGCAGCCGGCCGGGGCGTTCGCTGACCAAAAAGCTCCCATCCGGGAGCAGGGCCACCGCCCACGGGTGTTGCAAACCGCTGGCGAGCCTGTCGATGCGCAGCTCACCTTCGGCGCTGGGTTCTTGTTGCTGGCTGGCAGTCGTTGGCGGCTGCGCGCAGGCATTCAGTGCCAAGGACAACATGCAGCACAGTGCGGCTTGCGCACGGGACAGTGAACTTGGCATCGTGAGCCTCATGCATGCTGCGGGAAGCAGGGTTGGCCCTAAAATACCCCCAGTCTCCCCCGCCAGAACATGCCATCGTGACCGTCATCCAGCAAGACCATCTGATCCAGTCCGTCCAGGACGCACTGCAATACATCAGCTATTACCACCCGGTGGACTTCATCAAGGCGGTGACGGCCGCCTATGCGCGCGAGCAGTCACCGGCGGCCAAGGATGCGATGGCGCAGATCCTGATCAATTCGCGGATGTGCGCCGAAGGCCACCGCCCGATTTGCCAAGACACCGGGATAGTCACCGTGTTTCTGGAAGTGGGCATGGACGTGCGCTGGGAAGGCTTCACCGGCACGCTGGAAGATGCGGTCAACGAAGGCGTACGCCGCGCGTATATGGACGCAGACAACAAGCTGCGCGCCAGTGTGCTGGCCGACCCCGCCGGCAAACGTATCAACACCAAAGACAACACGCCCTGCGTGATCAATACCAGGATCGTGGCGGGCAACAAGGTGGATGTGATCGTGGCGGCCAAGGGTGGCGGCTCCGAGGCCAAGAGCAAGTTCGCGATGCTGAATCCGTCTGACTCCATCGTTGATTGGGTGCTTAAAACCGTGCCGACGATGGGTGCCGGTTGGTGCCCGCCGGGCATGCTGGGGATTGGTATCGGCGGCACCGCCGAAAAGGCGATGTTGCTGGCCAAGGAAGCGTTGATGGAGGAGATCGATATTCAGGACTTGATCGCACGCGGGCCACAAAATCGCGTGGAAGAGCTGCGCCTGGAATTGTTCGACAAGGTCAACGCGCTGGGCATCGGCGCGCAGGGCCTGGGCGGCCTGACCACGGTCCTCGACGTCAAGATCAAGGATTTCCCCACCCATGCCGCCAACCTGCCGGTGGCGCTGATTCCCAATTGCGCTGCCACCCGTCATGCGCATTTCACCCTCGACGGCAGCGGCCCGGTGGCGCTGGATCCGCCGTCACTGGACGATTGGCCAACACTCACCTACAACCCGCAGAACGCACGCCGCGTGAATCTGGACACGATCACTCGCGACGAAGTGCAAACGCTCCAGCCGGGCGAGGTGTTGCTGTTGTCCGGCAAGATGCTGACTGGCCGCGACGCCGCGCACAAGCGCATGGTGGACATGCTGAACAAGGGCGAGCCGTTGCCGGTGGATTTGCGCGGGCGCTTCATCTATTACGTCGGCCCGGTGGACCCGGTACGCGATGAAGTGGTGGGCCCGGCTGGCCCCACCACCGCCACCCGCATGGACAAGTTCACCGAACAGATACTGGCGCAAACCGGCCTGCTCGGCATGATCGGCAAGGCCGAGCGCGGCCCGGCCGCGCTGGAGGCGATCAGGAAGCACCAATCGGTGTATTTGATGGCGGTGGGCGGCTCGGCCTATCTGGTATCGAAGGCGATCAAGGCCGCCAGGGTGGTGGGCTTTGCCGACCTTGGCATGGAGGCGATTTACGAGTTCGAGGTCAAGGACATGCCGGTGACGGTGGCGGTGGACAGCCAGGGCACCTCGGTGCACCAGACCGGGCCGCGCGAATGGCAGGCCAGGATCGGCAAGATTCCGCTGGCAGTGCTCACTTGAACCCGCAGACGATTGTCGAGGGGCCGGGGTTTCGCATTCGTTTCAGCAACGAAGACGGCTATCTGCGTGCCCATGTGTTTGATGGCAGCGATTCGCAGCAGGTGTCGATTGCGATGTGGACGCTGCTGGGCGAGCAATGCCGGTTGACGGGGGCAAGCCGTCTGCTGGTGCTGGAAGAGTTGCAGGAAACCGTCGAGGTCGGCGAGATCGTGCCGATCATCGATGCAATGCAGAACTCGGGTCTGGCGACGGTGCGGGTCGCCTTTGTTGAACTGCAGGACGATATTGCAGGCAGCGAATATGGCGAGATTCTGTGTCTCGAGCGGGGAATGACCGTGCATTCCTTCAGCGATGAGGGGGATGCTAGGCGTTGGTTGCTCTACGGAAATTGAGACGGCGAGGATGCTGCACGCGTAGTTGCGTCTAGCAAGTTACTGCCACCTTCCTGCTGCTGCGCGTGCCCGAGTTGCTGATCCAGTGCGTGATCGACGGACGTATCCCGGGCATGCCCATTCTCGGGTAGCGGTGGATTTTCGCCGTCACTTCGCATCAATTGCACGCGTTGCACGGTTTCCGGTGAACTGATGCCGGCTTGCCGCAGTGCCCTGCGCAAGTGCCGCATGGCTTCGCTGCGGGTACGTGAGAGGTCGTTGTGGGTCTGATCGATCCAGCCGGTAAATTGCAGGGTCGCACCATCGTTGTTCAAATTCAGGATCAATGCATTGGGTGCCGGCTTGGCCAGCACGCCGCCGGTGGATATCAGAGTGGCAATTCCCAAATCCATGGCCTGATGCAGTGAAGCGCGGCTGCCCACATTGATCTGGAAATCAAAGCGGCGCTGCGGGTTGCGCGAGTAATTCAACAGCACCGATTTGAACACGACGCTGTTGGGCAATTGCAGGTGATGGCCTTCGGCGGTCATCAGGAAAGTGGCGCGTGAATTGAGTGCAATCACTTTGCCTTCATGGCTGTCAATGCGCACACTGTCGCCGGGTGAAAACGGTTGCCGCAGGCTGAGCAGCACACCGGCGATGTAGTTTTCGGCGATGTCCTTGAAGGCAAAGCCCAGCACCAACCCAACCACACCGGCCGAGCCCAGTACCGCACCCACCAGTGATGTGGCGTTGAGCAGATCCAGCGCCACCAGCACGCCAGCCAGCGCCACCAATACCTTCACGGTATTGCGCAATAGCCCGTCCATATACGGGTTGCTGCGGCTGATTCGGTCCAGTACATGCATGCGGCGACTGATTACGCCGCCCAGCCAGATCGCGCCCAGCACAATCAAGATGGCAACCAGCAGCAAGGGGGCATTGGCCAACAAGTGCAAAAACTTGTCTTGCACTTGTTCCAGCGCTGCAATGAAGCGATCGTGAAGGGTGTGCGGTGCCGGGGCAGGAATACGCATCATCGACATGGTCAAGGGGTGAAGCCAAAAGGGAGGGTCACAGCCACCACGCCAAGGCAAATACACCCAGCATGGTGAACGCCAAGGCGAGCTTGATGGCTGTACCCAGCAGCATACCCAACCAGGTGCCTGCACCGATCTTGCCGGCATGCCCCAAGGTTTGCGGATGCAGGCTGCGCTGATGCAGAAGCTCACCTGCCACCGCGCCTAGAAATGGGCCCAGGATCAGCCCCGGCAATGCAAAAAAAAGGCCGAGCACCGTGCCAAGCGTTGCGCCCAACATGGCCATGGTACTGGCCCCCACACGTTTGGCTCCGTGCGCGGTGGCCCAAAAGTCCACGATCAGACTGAGGATTGCCAATGCCGCGAGGATGGCCAGCGTCCAGCCACCGATGTGCACAAAGCCATCCGCCCATGCGGCAACTAGCAGGCCCACCAATAGCAGTGGCGCACCCGGTAGCACCGGCAACAAGGTGCCGGCCAGACCGGCCAGCACCAGCAAGGCCGCGATTGCATACAGCGACAATGTCCAGTTCATGTGTGCAAGGTAAGGGCGGCGGTGAAAAAAACAAAGGCCGCCAACAAGGGCGGCCTTTGCCAGCATTGTTCGGCCAGGCTCAGTTTTTGAAATCCCGATGGCAGCCCTTGCAGGTATCTCCCACCGCTTTCATGGTGCCGGCCAGGCTTTCACAACTCAGCGGCGGTGCATTGATCGCTTTATCCACCGCACCGCGCATGGCGGCAGCGGCAGTCTTAAAGCGTTCATCATCGCGCAGATCCGGGAAGGCCGGCTCCAGATCGTTGGCAGTCATCCGCAGCGCTTGCAGATGCGGCACCACATCACTGGCACTGCAACGGTTCTGTTCCATAGCGGACTTGAGCTGGCCCATATGCCACCCCTGTACCTCCATCAGCGCTCCCGGGAAGTGATCCTTGCGGGCTTCCAGTGCGCGCAGCACCATCACCGTGGCAATTGCGCCCACAGCCAAGCCCAAAAGCAATAGGAACAGATAGCGACCAGCGTTGGATTTTTTGGCGACGGGATCGGGCGTGGACATGCGGTTGCCTTGTCGAGGGAAGTCGGTGGATTGTGCCTTGCGGTTGCGCAGATGCGCCAGAGGCGGAGGTCATTACCAGCCCATGTGATGACCGCCGTTGATGTCGAGGTTGGAGCCGGTGATCCAGCTGGCTTGTTCATCGGCAAGGAAGCTCACCCCGTAAGCGATTTCTTCGGGGGTGCCAAGGCGGCCAGTGGGGATATCGGCCACAATCTTGGCGCGCACTTCTTCCGGCACCGCCATCACCATGTCGGTGGCGATATAGCCGGGCGAAATGGTATTCACGGTCACCCCGTTGCGGGCGTTTTCACGCGCCAGCGAAATGGTAAACCCGTGCATCCCGGCCTTGGCTGCCGCGTAGTTGGCTTGCCCGTACTGGCCCTTGAGGCCATTGATCGAGCTGATCTGGATCACCCGGCCCCATTTGCGCTCACGCATGCCGTCAATCACCGGGCGGGTGACGTTGAAGCAGGAGTTGAGGTTGGTGTTGATCACATCGGTCCACTGTTCGGCCTTCATCTTGTGGAAGGTACCGTCGCGGGTGATGCCGGCGTTATTGACCAGAATTTCGACCGGGCCCAGCGTTGCTTCCACTTCGCGCACCATGGCTTCGGCGTCCTGTGGCGAGGTGACGTCGCCCTTGGCCATGAACACGTCGTAGCCTTCGGCTTTCATTTTCGCTTGCCACGCGCGCGCTTTTTCCTCATTGCGGTAGTTGGTGGCCACTTTGTGGCCCATGTCGGCCAGGCGCTTGACGATGGCAGTGCCGATGCCGCCGGTGCCTCCGGTAACCAATGCAACTCGTGAACTCATGGTGCTGCTCCTTGCGAAAGAGGACGTATCGACGTTGATTCTAGGCACAAGGTGTTGAAATTGTGTTGTGCATTGCGGCGGACACCGTGATCGCCTGTGCGGGCACGGCGTTCAGATCGAAGCACGCGCTTGCCGTGTGCAAAAATCCGGCGACGGACGTTGTGGCCGATGGCGGCAGCGCGGCCTGCCCCAAGCAGGCCCACAAGCGGGTCAGTGTGACGAGGGGGTTGCGGGTATCCACTGGCAGCGCGGCATTGGATTTGGACAATTTGCGGCCATCGGCATCCAGCAACAGCGGCAGATGCGCATGGCGCGGTGTGGGTAGCCCCAGGGCGTGTTGCAGCAGGATTTGTCTTGGAGTGGAGTCCAGCAAATCCGCGCCGCGTACGACATCGGTGATGCCTTGCGCGGCATCATCCACCACCACGGCAAGCTGATAGGCCCACAGGCCATCGCTGCGGCGCAAAACAAAATCACCCACGTCCAAGTCCACGCGCTGGTGAATTGTGCCGTGCACGCCATCGACGAACGCAATTTCGCAATCGGCCGGCACCCGCAGGCGAATGGCGGGATCTGGACGCGGACGGGCCGCCACGCAGTGCCGATGGATGCCACCTGCTGCCGCCAGTTCACTGCGGCTGCAATGGCACTCGAACGCCAGCCCGCGCCCCAGCAGCTGATCCAGCGCAGCCTGATACAACCCGCTGCGCTGGCTTTGGTATGCAATCTCGCCATCGTGCTGCAAACCAAACGCCGCCAGCGTGCGCAGTTGGTCTTGCGCGGCACCGGCTACTGCGCGGGTCAGGTCGACATCTTCCACCCGAACCCGCCATTGCCCGCCATGCTGGCGGGCCTGCAGCCAACTGCCCAGCGCTGCCAGCAGCGAGCCGGCATGCAGGGGGCCAGTGGGCGAGGGCGCAAACCGGCCGCAGGGGGTGGAGCTAAACATGGTGTTCAGGTGAGAGGATTGAATTCTGCGCAGATCGGCCACACTACCGGAAACATATGCACATCGGGTGCACGAGGATTGCCGCCATCATGTTCAACCGCATTTTTCTGTTTCTGGCAACCAATCTTGCCGTGCTGGCACTGGTCAGCATCGTCATGTCCGTGTTGGGCGTGAATTCGCAGCAGTTCGGTGGCTTGCTGATCATGGCGGCATTGTTCGGTTTTGGTGGCTCGATCATTTCGCTGCTGCTGTCGAAATGGATGGCCAAGCGCGCCACCGGTGCACAAGTGATTGTGCAGCCGCGCAACGAGGCCGAGCGTTGGCTGCTGGCCACCGTGCAGCGGCAGGCGCAGGCGGCGGGCATCGGGATGCCGGAAGTGGCCATTTACGACGCGCCGGAAATCAATGCGTTCGCCACTGGCGCGAACCGCAACAACGCCCTGGTGGCGGTGTCCACCGGCTTGCTGCGGGCAATGAGCCGTGACGAGGCCGAAGCGGTACTGGGGCATGAGGTCAGTCATGTGGCCAACGGCGACATGGTGACCATGGCGCTGCTGCAGGGCGTGCTGAATACCTTCGTGATCGTGTTGGCGCGCATTGTGGGACGGGTGGTGGATGGCGCGATCAGTGGCGACCGTGACCGTGGCCCGGGCTTTGGCTATTACATCATCGTGTTTGTGCTGGAGATGGTGTTTGGCTTCTTCGCTTCGATGATTGCGATGTGGTTCTCGCGCCATCGTGAATTTCGCGCCGATGCCGGCGG
>DAORUL010000018.1:12432-15424 GCA_035433165.1 Thermomonas sp.
TTGCCGGCGCGTGCACGGGCAGCAATTGATTTGATCGCATTGAGGATGACCCAGCGATCGATCTGGCCCAGCAAGCCATGTTCTTCGGCGATCGGCAGGAAATGCTTGGGTGCCACCGATTCCCCGCTGTTGCCCTCCAGCCGCAGATAGGTTTCGTACATCGGGCTGGGGCTGCCCAGCAGGGAAATGATCGGTTGGTAGATCAAGGCAAAATGATCGTTCAGCAGCGCATCTTTGATCCGCAGCACCCAGACCTGGATGCGTTCTTCCTCGGCGCGATCCACCGCTCCCGGGTCAAAAATTTCGGCGCGATTGCCCCCCATGCTGGAGGACGACTGGATGCCATGGCTGGCTTTTGCCAGGATTTGCGACACGCTGGCGATTTTTTCGCCGATCTGTACGCCGCCGATGCTGGCGGTCAGTGAGCCCGATTTGCCATCGACTTCGAACACATATGCGGCAAACGCAGCACGCAGGTGTTCCGCCAATGCCGTTGTGATTTGGTAATCACCACGGGTCAGCACGGCAAAACTGTTCTCGCTGAAGCGGGCAATTTGTGCGCCGTTGGCGAGTTCTGCGGCCAATGCATCATTCATGCATCTTGCAATCGCCACCAGCAGCGCATCTGCGCCGCTCAGGCCGATCTCGTGCAGGATGCGCTGGTAGTTGTCCGGCTCAAGCAGCAATAAGCCGTATTGGGCTTGATGCTGGCCGGCATCGACCACCGCATCTTCGAGAAAGCGCAGGAAGGTGGGGCGATTGAGCAGGCCGGTGGCTTGGTCGCGCTTGCGCAGCTCTTCGAGCTCTTGCACCAGCTCGGGATCGGACTCGGTGGCCTGATGGCGGAAAATGATTTGCTGGCAATGCTCGCCTTGATATTCGGCAGCCACAAACTCCATGACCGCCGGGAATTCTTCGCCATTGCTGTCGTGCGCGGTCAGCTCGTAACGCGGTGGCGGGTCTTCGCCCTTGGACAAGCGCTTGAGCAAGGCCTTGAATGCCTCCACGTCGGGAGTGGCCACCAGATCCAGCAACGACATACCTTCGATATCGTCAAACGACTCGTAACCAAACATGTCCAGATAGGCCTGATTGGCGCGGATATGCATGCCTTCGTGGATATAGGCAATCGGTTCGCGCGAGGAATCGATCAGCATGTCGCAGCGGCGTTGGGTTTCGCGCATTTGCGCTTCCAGCCGGCGCTGCGAGCGACGCGCCTCCAGATCATTCCATTCGGTCAGCACGTTCTTCAGGAACTGCTGGTTGCGGCTATGCAAGGCCACTGCCTGTGCGCCAAGGCCTTGCACGTTTTCCAGAATATCGTCGGTAATGCCGTCCAGCACGGCCAGCAAGGGCACGTCCTTGCCGCAGCCCATCACGGCCTTGGCGACTTGATCAAATGGAATGACCACGGCGGCATAGTCGGCCAACACCATATCCACCGGTTGCTGCGCCAGTATCGATACCAGTTCGTCCAGCGATTCCGCACGTAACGGGCGCACTGCGGTGCCGGCATTGCGCAGCCGGCTGACCATGGCTTCGGCCTCGTTGACCAAATCGGCAACGAGCAGCAAACGTAGGGCGGTGTCCTTTCCAGTAGCCATACACGTCGGGGGGTCGTGGTGGAAGTTACCGCAAGGCTACATCATCCAGCGGTCAGAATGCCGCTCTGCGGGCTTGTGAGCGGGGTCTTGCCGGGTTGCCCTGCGATTTCGCGCACCAGTTTGGGCACCAGATAGCCGGGCAGGCGTGCGGCCAGTGCCGCGTGCAGTGCCAGTGCCTTGTCATCGGTCACTTCAAAATGGGCCGCGCCGGCCACGCGGTCGAGTTGGTGCAGGTAATACGGCAGCACACCGGCGCGATAGCCACGCTCGCACAGGTCTGCCAATGCATCGACTGCATCATTGACCCCGCGCAACAGCACTGCCTGATTCAGCAGGGTGATGCCGATACCGCGCAGGCGAGCCATCGCCGCATCCACGGTGGCGTCAAACTCGTTGGCGTGGTTGGCATGCACCACCATGGCCACGGGCCACGGCAGGCCGCGCAGCCAGTCCAGCAGGCCGGTGTCCACGCGCTCGGGCAGCACGATGGGCAGGCGGCTGTGGATGCGCAGCCGGCGAATATGCGGAATGGCGCGCAGGGCGTGGGTCAGCTCGGCCAGTTTGTGGTCGGCCAGCGACAGCGGATCACCGCCGGACAGGATCACCTCGTGAACCGACGCATCGCCGGCGATCACGCCCACCGCGTCGCGCCAGCCGCCGCTGGCGGCGCTGTCATCGGCATACGGGTAGTGGCGACGGAAGCAGTAGCGGCAGTTCACCGCGCAGCTGCCGGTGGCAATCAGCAGGGCGCGGCCGTTGTATTTCTGGATGACGCCGTGACCGCTGCGGGCGGCGTGGTCGCCCACCGCATCCAGCCCGAAGCCGGGCACCATGCGCGTCTCGTCCAGCACCGGCAGCACCTGCCGCAGCAGCGGGTCGTGCGCATCGCCATGCCGCATGCGCGCCACGAAGCCGCGCGGCACCCGCAGCGCAAACTGCGCCGCGGCCGGGTCCGACAGCGGCACGGCCAGTGCGTCCAGCCCCAGCAGCGCCAGCAGTTCGCGGGGGTCGCGCACGGCGTCGCGCCACAGGGTCTGCCAGCGTGCGGAGGGTGCAATCACGGGTTGCTGCAATGGGAGAGGGGCTGCGGGTATCATGTCGGGCTGCAAAAACACCATTCCGGCGCGGCCGGAATCCTCGTCAAACCCACAGTTTAGCCGCCCTGCCGGGTGGCCCCAAGGAGCACCCATGGCCACCCTCGGCATGAACGACGTCAAGAACGGCCAGAAAATCCTGGTCAACAACGAACCTGCGGTCATTTTCGAAACCGATTACGTGAAGCCGGGCAAAGGCCAGGCCTTCACTCGCGTGCGCTATCGCCAGATCCGCACCGGCCGCGTGCAGGAAATCACCATGAAGTCCACCGACTCGGTGGAAGCCGCCGACGT
>DAORUL010000018.1:15524-18732 GCA_035433165.1 Thermomonas sp.
ATCAAGGTCGATACCCGCAGCGGCGAATACGTCAGCCGAGTGAAGTAAGCAATGACCAACCTCACCCCACAGCCCTGCGATCTGTTGATCGAAGCCGGCTGGGTGGTGCCTGTGGTGCCGCACGGCGTGGTCCTGACCGATCACGCCGTTGCTGTCTCCGGCGGGCGCATCCAAGCCATCCTGCCGATTGCGCAGGCGCGCATGCAGTACGTCCCAAAGGACACGGTGACGCGCCCGGAAGCGGTGTTGATCCCCGGCTTGGTCAATGCGCATACCCACAACCCGATGACTCTGCTGCGCGGGATCGCCGACGACCTGCCGTTGATGACGTGGTTGCAGCAGCACATCTGGCCGGTGGAAGCAGCGGTGATCGGCCCGGATTTCGTGGCCGACGGCACTACCCTTGCCATTGCGGAAATGCTGCGCGGCGGCACCACCTGTGCCAACGAAAATTATTTCTTCCCGGATGTGCAAGCCGGGGTGTACAAAAAGTACGGCTTCCGCGCACGGGTGGGGGCGGTGATCATCGATTTCCCCAGTGCGTGGGCGGCCAGCGATGACGAATATTTCGACCGCGCCTGCCAGCTGCACGATACCTGGCGTGGTGATGCGCTGATTGGCACCGCATTCGCGCCGCATGCGCCGTACACGGTCAATGATGCCAATTTCGAACGCATCCGCATGCTGGCCGATCAACTGGATCTGCCGGTGCATCTGCACCTGCACGAAACCGCGCATGAGATCAGCGAGTCATTGAAATTGCACGGCCAGCGCCCGATTGCACGCATCGACCGCTTGGGATTGCTGAATGATCGGTTGATCGCGGTGCATATGACCCAACTCATCGAGGCCGAAATCCACTTGTGCGCCGAACGCGGCGTCAGCGTGGTGCATTGCGCGGAATCCAATCTCAAGCTGGCCTCGGGTTTTTGCCCGGCGTGCGCGCTACTGGGCGCCGGCGTGAATCTGGCGATCGGCACCGATGGCTGCGCCAGCAACAACGATCTGGACATGTTCGGCGAAACCCGCAGTGCCGCGCTGCTGGCCAAGGCCGTGGCCAATGATGCGGCCGGCTTCAGCGCATTCGAAGCGCTGCATGCGGCGACTTTGGGTGGTGCCAAGGCGTTGGGGTTTGAAGACAGGATCGGCTCGATTGAAGCGGGCAAGGACGCGGACTTGGTGTGCGTGGATCTGTCCGCGCTGGAAACCCAGCCGCTGCATCACGTGGTGTCGCAACTGATCTATGCAACCGGCCGCCAACAGGTCAGCGATGTATGGATTGCCGGCGTGCAAAAACTGCGGCAGCGCGAATTGGTGGACATGGACAGCGCGGCCATCGTCGCCAATGCGCGGCAGTGGCGGCAGAAAATTGCACAGGTGCGGGCATGACAGCGGCAACCAATAATTTTTCGCAGGCAGAACTCGATAAATTCGATGCACTGGCGCAGCGCTGGTGGGATGCCAACGGCCCGCAAAAAGCCCTGCACGCCTTGAACCCGGTGCGGCTGGACTATGTGGCCCAGCGCGTGCCGCTGATGGGCGTGGCGGCGCTGGATGTGGGCTGCGGCGGCGGTTTGCTGAGTGAAGCATTGGCGAAATCGGGCGCGCATGTGACGGCGATTGATCTAGCCCCAAATCTGCTGAAAGTGGCGCGCCTGCATGGCTTGGAGTCGGGCATCAAGGTCGGCTATCGGCAAGTGGCGGTGGAAGTCTTGGCTGACGAGTTGCCAGCCGGTTTCGATGTCATCACCTGCATGGAAATGTTGGAACACGTACCCGATCCGGGGGCGATTGTCGAAGCCTGTGCGCGCTTGTTGAAACCGGGGGGGTGTTTGTTCCTGTCCACCTTGAACCGCACCCCGGCGGCGTTTGTGCTGGCGATTGCGGGGGCCGAATACGTGGCCCGCCTGTTGCCCAAGGGCACCCATCTGTACCGCGATTTCATCAAGCCGGCCGAATTGGCGCGGATGCTGCGCGATGCCGGGCTGGAACTGGAAGATATCAGTGGTTTGCTGTACGAGCCGTGGCGCAACGGTGCACGGTTGAGCAAGCGCACCGAGGTCAATTATTTGGCCTGCGCACGCAAACCGGAATGACGATGCCGATGTTTCCCGAACTGGTGCTGTTCGATCTGGACGGCACCTTGCTGGACAGCGCGCCGGACATGCTGGCGACCGTCAACTGCATGCGCGCCGGGCGCGGGCAGGGGCCGATGACGCTGGATGCGTTGCGCCCGCAGGTGTCCAAAGGCTCACGGGCGATGAGTGCGGCGGCGTTCCCGCAACTGGGCGGCGAAGTGCCGGCGGAAATGATCCGCGAATTTCTAGACATCTACGAACAAGAACTGGGCAAGCACAGCGTGTTGTTCGACGGCGTGGCAGACCTGCTGGCGGCGATCGACATGGCTGGCAGCCGTTGGGGCATCGTCACCAACAAACCCGAATATCTGGCCAGGCAAATTCTGCCGGCCTTGGGCTGGGAATCGCGCAGTGCGATTCTGATTGGCGGCGATACCCTGGCGCAGCGCAAACCGCACCCGCTGCCGCTGCTGCATGCCGCGCAGGTGTTGGGCGTTGCGATAGACGAGTGCGTCTATGTGGGCGATGACCAGCGCGATATCGATGCCGCGCGCGCCGCCGGTATGCGCAGTGTGGTCGCCCTATGGGGCTACCGGCCCGAGGGCGATGACCCGGCCGCTTGGGGTGGTGATGTGATGGCGGCATCGGCGCGGGACTTGTTGACGCCGGCGTTGTGGGAGGCACTGCGATGACTGACCGCGACGCGCTGCTGGCCTTCCTCGACAAAGCGCAAACGCAGTGGCCGGAATGGGTGCTGGCGGAAGTGTTTGTGCCGGTATCGCAGCGCGAGTTGGCGCGCGCGTGGCTGGCCTTGCGTGGTGAATGGGCCGATGCCGCATGGGCAGGCGTTGATCCTGTCCCCGGCGCGGCCAAATTGGGGTGGTGGCAGGAAGAATTGCAGGGCTGGGCGCGCAATGCCTACCGTCACCCGCTGGGGCAAGTGCTGCAAAAGCAGCCGGCGGACTGGGCTTCGCTATCGCAGGCGCTACCCGCACTGGCCGCCAGTCGTGTGCAACAAGGCGATCGGGGCAACGCAGTGCGCGGGCTGGAGCCGGTGGCGCAGGCCTTGGCGGCCACCGCAGCGGGCCTGTTTGCCGCACCACTGCCAGCCGAAGCACAGGATGTGGCCG
>DAORUL010000018.1:18832-21989 GCA_035433165.1 Thermomonas sp.
ACGGTGGATGTGGCGGTGAATCTGCACGATCCCGACGCACGCGGCATCCATATGTCGCGCCTGTATTTGCAGTTGCAGCAAGGCTTGGCCAACGAAAGCCTGGGCGCACCATCGCTGCGGCGTCTGCTGGAAGCCTGCATCGGCAGCCAAAACGGCGTGGCCACCCGCGCACGTTTGCATCTGCGCTTCGATCAGTTGCTGCTGCGCAAGGCGTTATTGAGCGATAACGCGGGCTGGAAGCGTTATCCCGTCGAAGTGGAAGCCGAGTTGGCCGACGGTCATTTGCGCCTGACGCTGGCTTTTTCGATTGAATACTCGAGCACTTGCCCCGCCTCCGCCGCACTGTCGCGGCAGGCCAATGCGCAGCGGTTTGCCGAAGACTTTGCGGATGCGCGCAGCTTGTCGAATGATGCCGTGCGCGACTGGCTGCACAGCGCGCGCGGCATGGCGGCCACCCCGCACGCCCAGCGCAGTCGTGCACAGGTCCGGGTAGAGCTGAGGCCCGCGTTCGATGAACTGCCGCTGGTGGCGTTGGTGGACGCACTGGAAGTCGCGTTGGGCACGCCGGTACAAACCGCAGTCAAGCGCGAAGACGAGCAAGCCTTCGCGCTGGCCAATGCCGCCAATCTGATGTTCTGCGAAGACGCCGCCCGCCGGCTGGCAGCGGTGCTGGCTGCCGATCCCCGCGTGGCCGCATGGAGCGCCCGCGTCGCCCACTTCGAAAGCCTGCACCCGCACGATGCGGTGGCCAGCGTGAGTGGGCGCAACAGCTGACTCAGCCCGGGCTTCTCACTTGTCCGGCAACGTAGAGGCGGCGCAGCACTATTTCCGCTCCAGCACCAGCAGTGGATCGATCCGGACATCGAACCAATTCATGCCCCAGTGCAGGTGCGGGCCGGTGGCACGGCCGGTGGCACCGACCGCCGCGATGCTGTCACCCTGTTTCACCGCATCCCCCACTTTCACGTCGATGCGCGACAGATGCAGGAAATTGCTGCTGATGCCGTGGCCGTGGTCCAGCACCACGGTGCCGCCGGTGAGATAGAGGTCGGGATTGACGAAGGTCACCACCCCATCGGCAGGGGCTTTGACCGGCGTGCCGGTGGCGGCGGCGATGTCCATGCCGGAATGCGGCGCTTTGGGTGTGCCGTCGTACACCCGCTGGTTGCCGAAGCGGCCACTGATGCGGCCTTGTACTGGCCAGATGAAATGTTGGGCGAAGCCGAGTTCATCGCCGTCGCGGGTGCGCACGGCAGTGACCAGGGCCTGTTCTTGCTCGATGCGTGCGGCAATCGCGGGCGGTGGATTGACGGTGGCCGGCGGCGCGCCGTTGACGTGCTCGATCGGCCAGTCACGCGGCGTCACGTTGATGCGGATGTGCTGGGTTGCAGCGTTGGGCGGCTGGACGTCAAGTTGCAGCGGGCCGGCTTCATCACGGCCAATACCGAACACCACGCTGCCGTAGGCGGTGGCCCGCAGTATGCGTCCGGCATAGGTGACGCTGCTGCCGGGCGGCACCTTGCCGATGATCATGGCGCCTTGCGATGCCGAGGGTGGAAAGACGCTGCCCACTTGGCCGGCAGCGCCACTTTGAATCTGAGGCGAAGCGGCACCCGCGCACGGTGTTGCCACGCTGAGGATAGTCAGCAGCAGGCAGGCGAGGCCGATCCACAGGTGCTTGCGCGTGGCATGGATGCGGGCGACGCCCAGGTGGATGGCCAATCTGCTGCTCATGCGGGCGGCACCGGGTCGTGCCCGCCGGGATGAAGCGGGTGGCAGCGGGCGATGCGGCGTGCCGCCAACCAGCTGCCTTTGATGGGGCCAAACCGGCCAATCGCTTCCATCGCATATTCCGAGCACGTGGGCACGAAGCGGCAGCGTGGGCCGAGCAGGGGGCTGATGAAGCGTTTGTAGCCGCGCAGCAGGAAAATGAGGAGTTTTGAGATCACGTTGGCCGGTACGAACGACGGCGATCAGATTGATGCGGTTGCCGCCTTGCGCTGGGCAGGGTATAACAGCGCGCCTTCCCCTCTCAAGGGAAGACTGAGGAAATCCAGGACGTGGCTGCGAAAAAACCCGCAAAACAGGCCGCCAAACCGGCCAAAAAGGTCGCCCCGGCAAAAAAGCCGGCCCCTGCCAAGAAGGCTGCAAGCAAGCCATTGGCCAAGAAAGTGGTGCCAGCAAAGAAGGCTGCTGCTGCGAAGAAGCCGGTGGCGCCAAAGAAGCCGCCTGCCAAACCGGTGGCTAAAAAGCCGGTGGCGCTGAAAAAGCCTGTGCCGGTCAAAAAGGCGGCTGCGCAGAAGGCGGCCCCGGCGAAAAAAACGGCAGTGGCGAAGGCGGCACCCGCGAAAGCATTGGCAAAGAAGCCCGTGCCAGTTGCCAAGGCGCAATCCAAGCCGGTATCGAAGGTGGTTGCCAAGCCGGCCTCCAAGCCTGTTGCCAAGTCCAAACCTGTTGCCAAGCCGGCAGCGAAGCCGGCAAGCAAGCCGGTGGCCAAACCCGCAGCCAAGGTGGCGACCAAGGCAAAAGCAGCGAGCAAGCCGATCTCCGCACCGGCCAGCAAACCGGTTGCACAAGCACCGGTTGCCAAGCCGTCTGCCAAGACTGCCACGGCGAAAGAGACGAAACCTGCCGCACCGGTCAAGCCGGTGTCGCAATCAGCCAGCAAGGCGACGCCTGCTGCACCCAAGCAGGACACCAAAAAAGTTGTGGCGCCGGTCTCGCTGGCGCCCAAAACAGTGAAAACGAAAGGGAAGGTGATGGTGGCGGTGAAAAAGACGTCCGAAGCGCAAGTTGCGCCCAAGGGCACCCAGAAAAAGTCAGTGGCCTACCAGATGGATGAAGTGACTGGGCGACCTCTGCTGCCGGCAGGCTATCGGCCATCGGTAGATGAGGAATACATGAGCCCGCTGCAGCTCGAGTTTTTCCGCCAGATGCTACTGAGCCGGCGCGCCGAATTGGTTGAGGAATCCAAGCAGACGATTGAAAATCTCAAGGATGAAGTGCGCGATGTCGGCGATGAAGCCGAGCGCGCCAGCCGCGAGACCGAAAATGCACTGGAGCTGCGCACTCGTGACCGCTACCGCAAGTTGATCGGCAAGATCGACAGCACGCTCAAGCGTGTGGACAGTGGTGAATACGGCTATTGCGTGGATAC
>DAORUL010000019.1:0-8306 GCA_035433165.1 Thermomonas sp.
CTGGATCGCAGCATGGCGGCGGCGGGCTTGTCGGGGCGCAGCTTCATTCCGCTACTGTCCAGCTTTGCCTGCGCGGTACCGGGGATCATGTCCACGCGGTCGATTCAAGATCCGCGTGACCGCCTCGCCACCATCCTGGTGGCACCGCTGATGACCTGCTCGGCGCGGCTGCCGGTCTATACCCTGCTGATCGGTGCGTTTGTGCCGAAGCAAACCATTGCCGGTTTCAACCAACAAGGCCTGGTGCTGTTCGGGTTGTACGCCGCCGGCATCATCAGTGCGTTGGGCGTGGCCTGGACGATGAAACTCTGGCGGCGCGACAAGAGTGAGCACCCGCTGCTGATGGAGCTGCCGTCCTATCGCGTTCCGCATCTGCGCGATGTCGCCATTGGCTTGTGGGAGCGGGCCATGATCTTCCTCAAGCGGGTCGGTGGCATCATTTTGGCGATGACCATTTTGCTGTGGTTTTTGCTGAGCTTTCCGGGTGCGCCGGCTGGGGCGACCGGGCCGGCAATTGATTACAGCTTTGCCGGCCGGATTGGTGCGTTGATGACCACGGTGTTCGCACCGATTGGCTTCAATTGGCAGATATGCATTGCGCTGATTCCCGGGATGGCCGCACGCGAAGTGGTGGTGTCCTCGCTGGCCACGGTGTATGCGCTATCGGCGGGCAGCGACGACGCGGCGCTGCAGGCCCTGTCCCCGGTGATCCAGTCGCAATGGTCACTGGCCACGGCGTTGTCGCTGCTGGTGTGGTTCATTTATGCACCGCAATGCGTGTCCACCTTGGCCACGATCAAGCGCGAAACCCATTCGTGGAGGCAGACCGCATTTGCCGCCGGTTATCTATTCGGCTTGGCCTATCTGGCGTCGTTCATCACCTATCAAATTGCCGTGGCAATGGGAGGTGCTTGATGACGGCATCCCTGCTGTTGCAATACATCATCGTGGCGCTGGCCGTGTTGGTGAGCGCAGGGGTGGTGATGGTCAAGCAATTTCCCAACGCCACACGTCGGCTGCGGGTGGCCGTGGCCCTGCCGCTGCTGCGCGCCGGTCGCCCTGCCTGGATGCGGGCGTTGGCCAGGAAAATCGCACCGCCGGGGCAGGGTGGCGGCAACGATTGCGGCGGTTGCAACGGCTGCGGTTGAGCTGTCCCCTTGGAGCGCAGTTTGCTGCGCTGCCATGGCTGCAGCGGAGTACGCTCCGCCCTGCGACATGGGCGGCGTGAATTGACTCAATGCTTCAACCGCCGCTTGCCGGAGGCCGGCACGGCTTCCACGGTCACACTGAAACTGCGTGCTTCACCCGGATGCACGGCACCGACGCCGGCAACGTGACGGCCCACTTCCTCGCCACGTTCGTTGCGGATCACCACCACCATCGTGTATTCGAAGCTGCCGGTGTCGTTGCCGTTGATGGTGCCTTCCACTTGCAGCGGCACAAACCGCTGCGCGGCATCGCTGGCCGGGGCATCAAAACGCAAATGCCCGCGACAGGCCGGGCAGACCGCCGAACTTTCCAAAATGGTGGCCTTGCAATGGGGACAGGCGCGGGTGGCGCCGGCCTCACCCGGGCGAACGGCGCTCATGCAGTGTCGCCGCTCTCCATTTTCGCAGCCGGTTTGACATCACCCCAGCCGCACTCCACATGGCCACGAATGCGTGAGCCCGCGGCCACCGTCAAACTGCCAGCCTTGAGGTCGCCGTTAATCGCGCCACTGGGCAGCAATTCGACCTGTTTGGCCGAAGCGATATTGCCGTCCAATTCGCCGGCCAATGTGACCTTGTTGGCAGACACGCCACCGGACACTTTGGCACCCTGGTCAATGCTGAGATTGCCCTGCACCTTGATGTCGCCCTTGAACTTGCCGGCAATGCGCACATGGCCGGAGCCTTCAATCTTGCCCTCGATGATCAAATCCGAGGCGATCACCGATTCGCGTGCCGTCGTTTCGGCGGCGCGTATCGGTGCGGATTGCGATACCACCGGCTCGGCCGGCATCGGAGTGGGTGCCGGTGGCTCGAAACGTACAGGTTCTGCAGCCTTCGGGGCCGGGGTGGGGTCTTTCCAAATAGCCATGCGACAGCTCTCCTCGGGGGCGAATTGCCGAGGCTAACACCACTTTGCAAGTATTTCCTGCATGAATACGGCAGCTTTACGCGACAAGCTGCTGATTTCGAAAAAACTTACATCCTGAATACGCCAAACCGCGTGCGCGCTTCCATCGGTGCATTGAGCGATGCCGACAACCCCAGCCCCAGTACGCGGCGGGTGTCGGCGGGGTCGATGATGCCGTCATCCCATAGCCGTGCAGTGGCATAGTACGGGTTGCCTTGGTCTTCGTACTGCTGGCGAATGGGGGCTTTGAAGGCGTCTTCCTCGTCCGGTGTCCACACGCCGCCCTTGGCTTCGATGCCGTCGCGCTTGACCGTGGCCAGCACACTGGCGGCCTGTTCGCCGCCCATCACGCTGATCCGCGCATTCGGCCACATCCACAAGAAACGTGCGCCGTAGGCACGGCCGCACATCGCATAGTTGCCGGCACCAAAACTGCCGCCGATCACCACGGTGAATTTCGGCACGTGCGAGCAGGCAACGGCAGTCACCATCTTTGCGCCATCTTTGGCAATACCGGCCTGTTCGTATTTTTTGCCGACCATGAAACCGGTGATGTTTTGCAAAAACACCAGTGGAATGCCGCGCTGGTTGCACAGTTCGATGAAGTGCGCGCCCTTGAGCGCGGATTCGGCAAACAAGATGCCGTTGTTGGCAATGATGCCCACCGGGTAGCCATGCAGATGGGCAAAGCCAGTGATCAGGGTTTTGCCGTAGCGCGCCTTGAACTCCTGCAACTCGCTGCCGTCGGTAATCCGGGCGATGACTTCCCGGATGTCGAATGGCCGGCGCGGGTCTTTCGGCACGATGCCGTACAGCTCTTCGCTGGCATACAGCGGCTCACGCACCGGCACGGTGGCCACCGGCAGCACTTTTTTGCGATTGAGCGAAGCTACCACCCCGCGCGCGATTTCCAGCGCGTGGCGGTCGTCTTCGGCGAAGTGATCGGCCACGCCCGAAATGCTGGTATGCACATCGGCGCCGCCGAGCGTTTCGGCATCCACCACTTCGCCCGTCGCCGCCTTCACCAGCGGCGGGCCGCCGAGGAAAATGGTGCCTTGTTCCTTGACGATGATGGATTCATCGCACATCGCCGGGACATATGCGCCGCCGGCGGTGCAGCTGCCCATCACGACGGCAATTTGCGGGATGTTTTCCGCGCTCAAACGCGCTTGGTTGTAGAAAATGCGACCGAAGTGTTCCTTGTCGGGAAACACCTCGTCTTGCAGCGGCAAAAACGCGCCACCGGAATCGACCAGGTACACGCAGGGCAAGTTGTTCTCGCGTGCCACTTCCTGCGCGCGCAAATGCTTTTTCACCGTCATCGGGAAATAGGTGCCGCCTTTGACGGTGGCGTCGTTGGCCACGATGACGACTTCCTGACCCATCACCCGGCCAATCCCGCAGACCATGCCGGCGGCGGGCGCGGCATCGTCGTACATGCCCTCGGCGGCCAGCGGCGCAATTTCCAGAAACGGCGAACCGGGATCCAGCAAGGCGTTGATGCGTTCGCGTGGCAGCAGCTTGCCGCGTTCGGTGTGCTTGCTGCGCGCCTTCTCGCCGCCACCTGCAGCCGCACGCGCCAGCCGGCGGTCGAGTTCGGCCACCAGTGCGCGGTGGTAGGCGGCGTTGTCCTGGAAGTCTTGCGAGCGTGGGTCAAGTTGGCTGGTCAACGCGGGCATGGGGGGCAATCCGGTGCGGCAAAACGCCAAGGATACCTGTTGTGGCCAAATGCACGGAGCTGGCCTGCGGTCTGCGACAATAGGCGGCCATTCGTTGCAGCTTTTACCGTGGCCCGTCTCGATCACACCCCTCAAACGTTGCACATTACCGATCTCATCCACGATGGCCGCGGCGTTGCGCGCTGGCCGGAGGGGCATGCGCAAGCCAGCAAGGCCGTCTTTGTCAGCGGTGCGCTGCCGGGCGAAACCGTCAGCGTGCAGCAAACCGCGCGGTCCAAGCATTTTGATGAAGCCAGGACACTGGAGGTGCTGACGGCATCACCCGATCGCGTGCAGCCGCGGTGCCCGCATTTTGGGGTGTGCGCCGGCTGCGTGTTGCAGCATTTGGCCGAAGACAAGCAGATTGAAGCCAAGCAGCGCGTGCTGTTGGAGAATTTGCAGCGCATCGGCCATGTGACACCGGGCCGTGTGTTGCCGCCGCTGCGGGGCGATAGCTGGGGGTATCGGCGCAAGGGGCGGTTGTCGGTGCGCCGGGTCGAGAAAAAAGACAAAACCCTGGTGGGCTTCCGCGAAACCGATCCACGCTTCGTGGCCGATTTGCGCGAGTGCCATACGCTGGTGCCGCAGATCGGGTTCAAGCTGGATGCGCTGGGCGCGTTGGTGGATGGCATGGATGGCCGCCGCGACATCCCGCAGATTGAATTCATCGCGGGTGATGCCGCCACCGTATTGGTGTTTCGTCATCTGCAAGCGTTGTCGGACAACGACAAGCAGGCCTTGGCCGCGTTTGCGCAGGCACATGATTTCGACATCTTCCTGCAACCGGGTGGGCTGGATTCGGTGCATCCGCTCAATGGGCAAGCGCCGCAGCTGTCGTTCCAGTTGCCGCAGTGGCAGATCGAGCTCGATTTCCGCCCGCTGGATTTCATCCAGGTCAACGCCAAACTCAATCAGGCGATGATTGCGCGTGCGCTGGACTTGCTTGATGTGCAGCCGGGTGAGCGCGTGCTGGATCTGTTCTGCGGGCTGGGCAATTTCACCCTGCCACTGGCGCGGGTGGCGGGCGAGGGCAGCGTGGTGGGCGTGGAAGGCGATGCCGGCCTGGTGGCGCGCGCACGCGCAAATGCGCAGCACAATGGGCTGAGTAATGTGCAGTTTCATGCCGCCGATCTGGCGCAGGATTTGGCCGGGCAGGCGTGGCTGAAGCAGAGCTTCGACAAACTGCTGCTGGATCCGGCCCGCGCCGGTGCGCTGGAAGTGCTCAAGCAATTGCCGCTGAAAGGGCTCAAGCGCATCGTGTATGTCAGCTGCCACCCCGGTTCATTGGCGCGCGATGCCGGCTACCTGGTGAATGAAGCCGGCTGGACGCTGCGCGACGCGGGGGTGATGGACATGTTCCCGCACACTGCGCATGTGGAGTCGATTGCGGTGTTTGAGCCGCCCAGGAAAGGTTGAGCATGGCCATCGAAATCGAACGCAAATTCTTGCCGGACAGTGATGCATGGCGCGCTGCTGCGCACAAGGCAGTGGCGATGGCGCAGGGCTATCTCAACGACATCGGCATGGTCGACAGTGGCGCGATGCAAGCTTCGGTGCGGGTGCGTATCGAGGGCGATGCAGCGTTTCTCAATATCAAATCGCGCGAACTCGGCACACGCCGGCAGGAATTTGAATACCCGATTCCAGTGACAGACGCGCACGCATTGTTGGCACTGTGCGTGGGCGGAAAAATCGAAAAGACCCGCCACTATGTCGAGCATCTGGGGCATCTGTGGGAAGTGGACGAATTCCTTGGCGACAACGCCGGGCTGGTGGTGGCCGAAATCGAACTGGGCAGCGAGCATGAAGTCTTCGCCAAACCCGGCTGGGCAGGCGTGGAGGCCACCCATGCGCCGCGCTATTACAATCTTGCGCTGGCCTCGCGCCCGTATTCGCAATGGTGCGAAGACGAGCAGCAGGCACGCGATCTCAACCAAGGACACTAGATGCTGCAGATTGGCGTTTCCGGGCACGAACTGACCGCGCGTGAGCGCGCCTGGCTACAGCACGATGCCTGCGCAGGCGTGGTGTTGTTCGGTCGGAATTTTGCATCGCAGGCACAGGTGCGCGAGTTGTGCCAAGCCATTCGTGAGGCTGCGCCGCGCCCCCAGTTGATCTGCGTGGATCAGGAAGGCGGCCGTGTGCAGCGTTTTCGCGAAGGGTACAGCAAGCTGCCCGCTTTGCAGGGGTTTGAAGCCCTCTACCAAACCGATGCCGACGCAGCACTCGCACTGGCGCATGAGCACGCGTGGCTGATGGCCAGCGAAGTGCGCGCCAGCGGCGTGGACATGAGTTTTGCACCGGTGGTGGACTTGGCGCGCGGCAACCGTGCGATTGGGGATCGCGCGTTTGCAGAATCTCCGCAGGTGGTCGCAGCGTTTACCCGTGCGTATGTCGAGGGCATGCACGAGGCCGGCATGGCGGCAACGCTCAAACATTTTCCGGGCCACGGCTCGGTGCTGGAAGACACCCACCACGCTGCCGCTGTTGACCCCCGCAGCCTGGATGAGATGCGCGAACAAGACCTGCTGCCATTTGCTGCCGGAATTGCGGCTGGGGCCGATGCGGTGATGATGGCGCATGTCACTTATCCCGGGATTGCACCGGAGCCGGCCGGGTATTCGGCGCATTGGATCGGCGACATCCTGCGCACGCAGATGGGGTTTCGTGGTGTGGTGTTTTCCGATGATATCGGCATGGCCGCGGCGCATTCGGTGGGCGGCGTCAAAGCGCGGATCGACGCCCATCTGGATGCCGGCTGCGATGTGGTGCTGGTCTGCCATCCGCAGCAGGTGGACGAAGCACTGCGCGCGATCGAGGGGCGTACGCTCAACACCATGGCACTGATCAATCTGATCGGGCGTGGCCCGATGGCGTGGGATGGTCTGTTGGCCGACACGCGGCGGGCAAACATACAAGCCAAGCTGGAGCGGTTGCGCGCACCGGAGCTGAACACCGATGTGCTTTCAGCTGCAATTTCAATCGGAGATGTGGCATGAGCGTCCCCAAGCTTGCCGATGCCTTGGCGTCGGCGCAGGTGTTGTTTGATCGCGCCACTCTGGAGGCTGCCATCGAGCGCATCGCCGAGGACATCGTGCAAGCGTATGCCGAAGGCGAGGTGCCGGTCTTTTTGACGGTGATGAACGGCGGTTTGCCGTTTGCCGCGCAATTGGCATTTGCGTTGGGCGAGCGCGGGTTGGATTTGGAATTCGATTATCTGCATGCCACCCGCTATCGCGGTCAGACCAGCGGCTCCGGGCTGGCCTGGTTGCATCGTCCGGCCACCCCGCTGCATGGCCGCAAGGTATTGCTGGCCGATGATATCCTCGATGAGGGGCATACCCTGCTGGCGGTCAAGCACTGGTGTGAAGATCAGGGCGCAACCGAAGTACGCACAGCAGTATTGGCAGAAAAATTGCATGACCGTTGCGTGGAAGGCATCGTCGCTGACCATATCGGGGTCCAGGTGCCGGATGCTTATGTGTTCGGCTATGGCATGGATTACCACGAGCAGGGCCGCAATCTGCCGGCGATTTATGCGCTGGGGGATTAAGTGATGACCATTGACCTTGCCGTCATCGGCGGCACCGGCGTGTATGCATTGGGCGAATTGGCCGATGTGGAGACATTTCAGCCTGACACGGCCTACGGCGTGCCGTCCGGCCCGATCCGGGTGGGCACCTATGCCGGCAAGCGCGCCGCGTTTCTGGCGCGGCATGGCGAAGGGCATTCGCTGCCGCCGCACAAGATCAACTATCGCGCCAATCTGGCCGCGCTCAAAACCATTGGCGCGCAGCGTGTGCTGGCGCTCAATACCGTAGGCGGTATCACCGAGCACTATGGGCCGCGCGTGTTGGCTTGCCCGGATCAGTTGATTGATTACACCTGGGGCCGTATTTCGACGCTCTGCGAAGAACCCGGCAGCGATGTGCTGCATGTGGACTTCGGCGAGCCGTACACCACTTCGCTGCGGCAAGCGCTGTTGCAGGCAGCAGGCCAAGCAAACGTGGCACTCGTGGAGGGCGGCTGCTACGGGGCTACGCAGGGGCCACGGCTGGAAACCAAGGCTGAAATTGCGCGCATGCGACGCGATGGTTGCGATCTTGTGGGCATGACCGGCATGCCGGAGGCCGGGTTGGCACGGGAGCTGGGGCTGGAGTACGCCTGTCTGGCAATTGTGGCCAATTGGGCGGCGGGTGCAGGCCCGGATGCAGATGAAGTGATTACCCTGCAGGACGTGTTGGACAACGTCGCGGCGGCGATGGCCGGTGTGCCGAAGATCTTGCAACAGTTGCTGGGGCGACGTTCGGTGTGATGCGTATGCGGTTGTTCACGCGTTGCTTCAGCAATTTGCCAGAGCCAAAACAATTTCCCGAATCCCTGAATGCAGCAAGGCCCGCCGAAGCGGGCCTTGTTGTTCAGCAAAACGCGGAAGAATTACTTCTTCGCAGCGTCGGCAGCCGGAGCAGC